>NZ_JBWKYJ010000025.1:0-55582 GCF_059423685.1 Acidovorax sp. GW460-11-11-14-LB4
GGATTGTGCGGCGGGGGCGCCGACGGGGTTTGACATGGTGAATTTCCTTGTGGGATCAGTTCAGACTGCGAAGCTTATGCCTCGGCCCGGGCACTGTCCAAGGCCGGTGTGTTTGTGGGTTATGCATTTGATGCATAGTTCGGCGTAACCCCATCCCATGCTGCAGTGCGGCAATCTACCGGCGGGGTAGCGGCCCGTGGGCCCGGACCTTGCCGGGCGGCCCGTTGCGCCTAGACTCGGCCAGCCCGGCGCAGAACCAGGCGCTGCACCGGGCACACACCGGACGCACACCGGACGCACACCGGACCGCCGGGACCATGAAAAAAGAGAGGGAAATCCCATGAGCGTGACCTACACCGCCTGCCCGCAGTGCCAGGCGCCCAACCACCCTACGGCGCGTTGGTGCGTGAAGTGCGCCCACCCCCTGGCGGCAGAGGCCAACCTCGCCACCCCCGCTGCCCCGGCGCCGATGGAGTTTGTGTTCGATGACGACGAGCACCCTGCTGCGGGCCCGGCGCGCCAGCGACCGGCCATGGCCTACGCAGGCGCCGCAGTGGCCCTGCTGGTGGTTGCGGGCGCCGCGGCCTGGTACCTGCTGGGTCAGCCCGATGCCGTGCCGCCCCCGCAGCACGGCGCGGACGTCGCAGCCCCCGCCGCAGTGCCCGGCACCGCGGGCACTGCGGAGTCTGCACCTGCCCGCCCCGAGCCGGTGGAGGAAATCATTGAATCCGAACGCGCACGCCCGGCAGCCGCTGCGTCCGCACCAGACAGTACCGCTGCTGCTGCACCGTCGTCTGCATCTGCGGCATCTGCGGCCTCTGCGCCGCCTTTCACGCCTGTCACCGCGCCCCGCGTGGCCGATGCGGCATCGCTGCCTGCCACCGGCAAGCCACGCACGGTGGCACCGGCCGACAATGCACCGTGGACGCCGCCCGCAGCGCCCGCGCCGTCGCCCGGCGACAGCCTGGCCCGCTTGCGCGGTGCGCTGGCCCAGTGTGCGGCCATGAGCAACGAGCTGTCGCGCGCAAGCTGCCTCACCCGCACACGGCAGAACTTCTGCGGCGACGCCTGGGGCCGCATCCCCGAATGCCCGCCGGGCCAGTGATGGCATGCGCAGCCTGTCTTTGCGCCGCCCGCTGCCGTGCCCGCAGCGGTGCGGGCCCTATTCGATGCGGATCTTCTGCAGCGCCGGGTCGCCCGGCGGGTAGCGCAGGTCCAGGCCGGTGAGCACTTCGCGCACCAGCGTGGCGATCATCAGGTTGCGGTGTGTCTTGGAGTTGGCAGGCACGATGGTCCACGGCGCCCAGGGCGTGTGCGTGGCGGCCAGCAGCATTTCGTAGGCCTTCTGGTACTGGCTCCACTGCTTGCGTGCCTCGATGTCGCTCATCGAGAACTTCCAGTGCTTGGCCGGGTCGTCCAGGCGCTCCTGCAGGCGTTCACGCTGCTCGTCAGCGCTGATGTGCAGCATGAACTTGAGCACGATGGTGCCGGTGTGCGTGAGCATGCGCTCGAAGTCGTTGATGTGGCCAAAGCGCTGGTGGTGCTGCTCGGGGGTGATCCATCCGTTCACGGCGGGCACCAGCACGTCCTCGTAGTGGCTGCGGTTGAACACCGTGATCTCGCCCGCGCCGGGCACCTTCTGGTGGATGCGCCACAGGTAGTCGTGGGCACGTTCGGCCTCGGTGGGGGCGCTCCAGCCCACGGCGTGCACGCCCAGCGCGCTCATGCGGCCAAACACGCCCCGGATGGTGCCGTCCTTGCCGGCCGTGTCCGTGCCCTGCAGGATCACCAGCAGCTTGTAGCGCTTGTCGGCGTAGAACAGGTTCTGCAGCGTGTCCAGCTCCTGCGCAATCGACTCGGTGGCGGCCTTGTCCTTGAGCTTGTCGCCCAGCGAAAACGGCTTGGCCGACGGATCAAAGTCCTTGAGCGCCACCGTGCGGCGGTGTTTTCCGGCCTTGCGCCGCTCGGGCTGGCCGTCGGGCCGCTTGTCATCGTCATGCTGCGGCGCGTCCGGCTGCCATTGCGACCAGCGCTGGGCCACGTCTTTGTTGCTGCTGTGAAACGGGTGGTTCATGCGGGCTCCTCGATGGGCCATCGTACGTCAGCGGCGCGGGCGCAGTAACCTCTTCTTTCAAAATTCAGACGCTACCAAAATCATAGCTATTGGCGCATGATTCACTAGCGCTTGAGGGCTGTTAGGCTTGAAACTGGCCGCAGGAGCCGCTCAGCGCGCCCCATGCGCCATGTGCCATGCGGTAGGCCAGCGGCGTCTGCCCCGTGGCCTGGCGGAACGTGCGGTGCAGCCCGGCCTCGCTGGCAAAGCCCAGGTCTTCGGCAATGCGCTTGAGCGGCAGCGGCGTGTCGCACAGCGCCTCGCTGGCCTGGCGCAGCTTGATGCGGCGCATCCACAAGGCCGCCGTCAGGCCCGTGTGGGCCTGCACCCGCCGCGCGAGCGTGCGGGGCGAGAGGCCCAGCGCCTGGGCCAGCGCAGGCAGTCGCAGATCGGTGGCGGGGCTGCGCTGCACCCACAGCATGGCGCGGCGCAGGTCGGCGTCGGCCAGCGTCATCAGGTCATGCCCGGCAAATGCGGGGTGCGCCGTGCGGGGGCGGGGCAGCATCAGCAGCTCCTGCAGGTCGGTCAATGCCTGGGGCGGCAGGCGGGCGGACAGCGCGTGCAGCATCAGCGGCAGATAGCCGTTGGCCCCGGCGGCCGTGGTGGCAATGGGGCCGGCCACCAGCGGCTCGTCAAAGCGCCAGTCCACCGGCGCAAACTGCTGCTCCAGCGCCGCACGCAACCACCAGGTGGCTGTGGCGCCCTGGCCGCGCAGCCGCCCGCTGGCAGCCGCCAGCACCACGCCCGCGCAGTAGCTCCACAGCTGGGTGCGCCGGGGTAGCGCGCGCAAGGCCTGTACCACCGGGGCCAGCTGCTGCAGCGGCCCCTGCAGCTGGTCGGGCGACGAGAGCCACAGGCCCGGCACCAGCACCACATCGGCCTCGGCATGCTGCAGCGCCACGGTGGGGGCCAGCGCGGGGCCTTGCCAGGTGGGCACCGGCAGCAGGTCCACCCCCACCCAGCACATGTCCATCAAGCTGGCCTGCGCGCGCAGGTTGGCGGCGCGTGCCATGTCCGCCGCAGCAAACAGGCCGGCGGGCATGCAGCCCGGGTAGAGCAGCAGCGCCACGCGCAAAGGCGGCTGGGGTGCAGAGGACGGAGAAACCATGGGTGGCACAAAAGCGCAAGAAATTGTCAATCTGCGCCATTTTCAGGGGAGGCCTGCTTTTCAACAATGGCAACACCCCTTCCCACTGAAAGCCCCCCATGCTCATCACCCAACTACGCAACGCCACCGTTCTGCTCGAGTTTCAGCACGCGGGCCGCCCGGTCGGCCTGCTGGTGGACCCCATGCTCGCGCCCCGGGGCAGCCTGCCCGCGCTGCGCTACCTGGGCACCCGGCGCCAGCGCAACCCCCTGGTGGATTTGCCCGCCGAGGCCGACACGGCGCTGCAGCGCGTGACCCACACGCTCATCACCCATTGCCAGCGTGGGCACTTTGACCACCTGGACCGCGCGGGCAAGCAGTTTTTGCGGGAGCGCCAGATTCCCGTCCTGTGCATGCCGCACGACGCCGCCTACCTGGCGCAGCGCGGCCTGCAGGTGCTTCCGCTGGCGGGCGAGGGCCGCCAGCCCTTTGCGCTGGGCGGGCAGGTCACGCCCGTGGCTTGCACCCACGGCCGGGGCTGGGTGGCGCGCTTCATGGAGCACGGTCACGGCTACCTGCTGGAGCTGCCGGGCGAGCCCAGCGTGTACTTGGCGGGCGACACGGTGCTGACGCCCCCGGTGCGCGACTGCCTGCAGCACCTGCGGCCCGGTGTGGCCGTGCTGCCTGCCGGTGGCGCCCGGTTCGACCTGGGCGCAGACATCCTGATGGGCGCCGCCGAGGTCGCACAGGCTGCCGCGCTGACGACCGGCGCGGTGGTGGTCAACCACCTGGAGGCCCTGGACCATTGCCCCACCACCCGCGCCCAGGTGCGCGCCCTGGCGCAGCGCGGCGGGTGGGCGCACCGCCTGTGGGTGCCCGAGGACGGCGAGTGCCGTGAATACCCCGGACCCATTGTCCAAAAAAATGCTATGAATTTGATAGCTGTTACGGCATGATCGACTAGCGCTACCGCCCAAAAGGGCCATAAATCACGCCAGCTCGGTCTCCAGCGCCCGCTGGTCCCGCATCAGCGCCACAAACCGAGCAGCGCCCAGGCCCAGGGGCCGCTCCTTGGACCACACCACGTCCACCCACAGCGCGGTGCCGTTGCTCAGGTTCTCGAACGGCATTTCCACCAGCCGCCCTGCCTCGATGCGCGACTGCACCAGCGCGCGCGGCTGCCAGCCCCAGCCCAGGCCGGCTTCGATGAGGCCCAGCGCGGCCAGGTGGTTGTCGGTGCGCCAGTGGTGGCGGGCAAACACAAAGCGCGGGTCGGTCTGTGCCAGGTCGCGGCTGGCCACCACGATCTGGCGCGTGGTGGTCAGGTGCTCTTCGCGCAGCATGGCGTCTTCTGATGGTGCGCCGCGCGCTTGGGCGGCGGCGCGGGCGGCCACCAGCACCGGGTGCTGCGGCGCCATCACCGCTACCAGGGTTTCTGTGCCCACTTCCTGAAAGCCCTCGCGCCCGTCGATGCTGGGCCGCTCGAACACCAGCGCCAGCTGCGCGCGGCCGCTGTGCAGCAGCGCCAGCGCATCCACCTGCGGCGCGGCCAGCACCTCGATCTGCAGCAGCGGGTGTTCTTGCGCCAGTGCCGCCAGCGCCTCCGTCCAGCGCGAGGCCAGCAGCTCGGGCGCAATGGCCAGCGTGAGCCGCTCCTCCAGCCCCTGGGTGAGCGCCAGCGCCTGGGCGTTGAGCTGCTGCAGCTGTCCCGCCAGCAGCCGGGCCTGGGGCTCCAGCGCGCGGGCGGCGGCGGTGGGCCGGGGCTCGCGCCCGCTGCGGTCAAACAGCTGCACATCCAACTCGGCCTCCAGGTGCGCAATGGTCATGCTCACGGCCGACGGCACACGCGACAAGGCCCGCGCGGCGGCCGAGAACGAGCCGTGGTCGAGCACGGTCAGAAACACCTGCACGCTGTCAGAGTTGAAGGCCATGGTGGTTTTATCTATCAGTAAAACTGAAATAAGCTGACTTTATATGTCAGTGTGGCGAATATAAAGTACTGGCCATGGACAAGACTCCCACTCTTTTTGGCCTGCAAGGCGTCAAGCGCCGCGTGATCTACGTGACCCTGTACGAGCTGATCGCCATTGGCGCCGCCACGGTGGGCCTGGCGCTGCTCACGGGCCAGGGCGCGGGGCATTCGAGCGTGGTGGCGGTGGCAGCCTCGGTGATCGCCATCGTCTGGAACATCGTCTTCAACTGGGCGTTCGAGCGCTGGGAGGCACGCCAGCCCGTGCGCGGGCGCAGCGTGGCGCGGCGCGTGGCGCACGCCATCGGGTTTGAGGGCGGCCTGGTGTTCACGCTGGTGCCGCTGTTTGCCTGGTGGTTTGGCGTGAGCCTGTGGCACGCGTTCGTGATGGACCTGGGGCTCATCGTGTTCTTCCTTTGCTACACCTTTGTCTTCAACTGGGTGTTTGACCACCTGTTCGGCCTGCCCGCATCGGCCATGGCAGCGTAGTAACAACAGCCTCGAGCGCGCTTCTTCAAACAATGTCAACCGCCGTTCGCCGGCGGGCTGGGGCGCTAAGCCGCCACCCATAATCGGCCCCATGCGAGGGCCGTTTTTATTGCTGCTGCGGGGGTTGCGGGGTCGGTGGGCCGGCGTGGCGGCCTGCTGCGTGCTGGCAGGCTGTGCCAGCAACGCCCCCACCCCGCGCGGCGAGGTGAAGGGTGCACCCACCCATGCCGCCGAACTGGCCCAGTCCGATGCCAACCGCATGGCCACCCTGGCCATGCAGGAGAACCTGGACGGCCTGCTGCGCCTGGCCGACAAGCTCTACCGCCGCAACCCTGCCGAATGGCGCAAGGGCGCTGCCACCAGCCGCGAACAGGCGCTGGAGCAGCTGCGCACCGCCGTGCTGCAGCGCCAGCCCTGGGCCCCACTGCAGGGCCGCCGCGACATCGCCGCCATGGCGCTGGCCCTGGCACCCGAATTTGCGGGCGACCGCGTGGCGGCCTTCATTCACGCCACGGCCGACATGGTCATCACGGCCCACGGCGGCAAGACCGAGTTCTTCTTGCTCGACGGCGTGGACGCCCAGCACCTCTACAACGCCGCGCGCAACGTCGAGACCGCCGTGTGGCTGCTGGCGCAGCGCCGCAACGCCCAGGGCCAGCCGCTGCTGCTGGCCGACGAGATCGGCCAGCTGGGCCGCAACCTGAGCTTTGAGCGCGAGTTCGGCAAGATCATCGCGCGGCTGGACCTGCTGGCCGCGTTCACCACCGAAAAGTACCGCCGCGCCGCCATCAGTTACGTGCAAGGCATTGTGGGCGGCACCTTTTTGCAATTCCTGCCTGTGCGCTGATGCGGCGAACGCCAGCCGGTATCACCCGGTAAAATCCGCATCTGCCCAAGGAGCGTTGCAGCGGCCTCTCACACGACGGGGCCGTCAGGCTTGGGTACCCAAAAGCTATTCAAGCCCCACCGCAACGACGCTCACCTGTTTTTCTGCTGCCCCTGCACAGGTGAGTCCTATGTCCGCGTCTGCCCCGTCCCTGCCCCCCATGAAGCTGTCCGGCCTGGAGCCCGTCTCCATCGGCGAGGGCACGCTGTTCGTCAACATCGGCGAGCGCACCAACGTCACCGGCTCCAAGGCGTTTGCGCGCATGATCCTCAACGGCCAGTACGAAGAGGCCCTGGCCGTGGCGCGCCAGCAGGTGGAAAACGGCGCCCAGGTCATCGACATCAACATGGACGAGGCCATGCTCGACAGCAAGGCCGCCATGGTGCGCTTCCTGCAGCTGATCGCCTCCGAGCCTGACATCGCGCGCGTGCCCATCATGGTGGACTCCTCCAAGTGGGAGGTGATCGAAGCCGGTCTGCGCTGC
This sequence comes from Acidovorax sp. GW460-11-11-14-LB4, assembly GCF_059423685.1. Classification (NCBI taxonomy): domain Bacteria; kingdom Pseudomonadati; phylum Pseudomonadota; class Betaproteobacteria; order Burkholderiales; family Comamonadaceae; genus Acidovorax; species Acidovorax sp. GW460-11-11-14-LB4. The sequence goes on from NZ_JBWKYJ010000025.1 coordinate 7,029, forward strand.
ATCCAGGGCAAGGGCATCGTCAACTCCATCAGCATGAAAGAGGGCGTGGAGAAGTTCAAGCACGAGGCGCGGCTGGTCAAGCGCTATGGCGCTGCGGCCGTGGTGATGGCGTTTGACGAAGTGGGCCAGGCCGACACCTACGCGCGCAAGATCGAGATCTGCGAACGTGCCTACCGCGTGCTGGTCGATGAGGTGGGCTTTCCGCCCGAGGACATCATCTTCGACCCCAACATCTTTGCGGTGGCCACCGGTATCGAGGAGCACAACAACTACGCGGTCGACTTCATCGAGGCCGTGCGCTGGATCAAGCAGAACCTGCCGGGCGCCAAGGTGTCGGGCGGTGTGTCGAATGTGTCGTTCAGCTTCCGCGGCAACGACCCGGTGCGCGAGGCCATCCACACGGTGTTCCTGTACCACGCCATACAGGCGGGCATGGACATGGGCATCGTCAACGCGGGCATGGTGGGCGTGTACGACGACCTGGAGCCCGTGCTGCGTGAGCGTGTGGAAGACGTGGTGCTCAACCGCCGCCCCGACGCGGGTGAGCGCCTGGTGGAGATCGCCGAAACCGCCAAGAGCGGCGCCAAGGACGAGAGCAAGAAGCTCGAATGGCGCGGAACGCCCGAGCACCCCAAGACCGTGGGCGAGCGCCTGTCGCACGCGCTGGTGCATGGCATCACCGACTTCATCACCGAAGACACTGAAGAGGCCTACCGCGCCATCCTGGCCAAGGGTGGGCGCCCGCTGCACGTGATCGAAGGCCCGCTCATGGACGGCATGAACGTGGTGGGCGATCTGTTCGGCGCGGGCAAGATGTTCCTGCCCCAGGTGGTGAAAAGCGCGCGCGTGATGAAGCAGGCCGTGGCCCACCTGATCCCCTACATCGAAGAAGAAAAGCGCCAGGACGAACTGGCCGGGCGCGATGTGCGCAGCAAGGGCAAGATCATCATCGCCACCGTGAAAGGCGATGTGCACGATATCGGCAAGAACATCGTCACCGTGGTCCTGCAGTGCAACAACTTTGAGGTGGTGAACATGGGCGTGATGGTGCCCTGCCACGAGATTTTGGCGCGCGCCAAGGTCGAGGGGGCCGACATCGTGGGCCTGTCGGGCCTGATCACCCCCAGCCTCGAAGAGATGCAGTACGTGGCCGGCGAGATGCAGAAGGACGACCACTTCCGCATCAAGAAGATCCCGCTGCTCATCGGTGGCGCCACCACCAGCCGCGTGCACACCGCCGTCAAGATCGCTCCGCATTACGAAGGCCCTGTGGTCTACGTGCCCGATGCGTCCCGCAGCGTGAGCGTGGCGCAAAGCCTGCTGGGCGACGGCGTGCAGAGCTACGTGGATGAGCTGAACGCCGACTACGACAAGGTGCGCACCCAGCACGCCAACAAAAAGGCCACTCCCCTGTGGCCCTTGGCCAAGATCCGCGCCAACAAGACGCCCGTGGACTGGTCGGCCTACCAACCCGCTGTGCCCCGCGCGCTGGGCCGCCGCGTGTTCAAGAACTTCGACCTGGGCGAGCTGGCCAAGTACATCGACTGGGGCCCGTTCTTCCAGACCTGGGACCTGGCCGGCCCGTACCCCGCCATCCTCACCGACGAGATCGTGGGCGTGGAAGCCACGCGCGTGTTTGCCGATGGGCAGGCCATGCTCAAGAAGATCATCGAAGGCCGGTGGCTCACGGCCAGCGGCGTGATGGCCCTGCTGCCCGCCAACAGCGTGAACGATGACGACATCGAGTTCTATACCGACGACACCCGCACCGAAGTGGCCATGACCTGGTACGGCCTGCGCCAGCAGGCCGAGAAACATACCATCGACGGCGTGACTCGCCCCAGCCGCTGCCTGGCCGACTTTGTGGCGCCCAAGGAAAGCGGCATTGCCGACTACGCCGGTATGTTTGCCGTGACGGCGGGCCTGGGCATCGAGAAGAAGGAAAAGGCCTTCATCGACGCGCTGGACGACTACTCCGCCATCATGTTCAAGAGCCTGGCCGACCGCTTGGCCGAAGCCTTTGCCGAAGCTCTGCACCACCGCGTGCGCACCGACCTGTGGGGCTACGCTGCCGGTGAAGCGCTGAGTAACGACGACATGATTGCCGAGAAGTACCAGGGCATCCGCCCCGCGCCCGGCTACCCCGCCTGCCCCGACCACAGCGCCAAGACCGACCTGTTCCGCGTGCTGCAGGCTGGCGAGATCGGCATGTCGCTCACCGAAAGCCTGGCCATGATGCCCGCCGCCAGCGTGAGCGGCTTCTACATCGGCCACCCCGACAGCGTGTACTTCAACGTCGGCAAGATTGGCGAAGACCAACTGCACGATATGGCCCAGCGCCGGGGCATGGACGAGAAGGTGCTGGAGCGGCTGCTGGCGCCGAACCTGTGATGCTATGAATTGAATAGCTTCCGGCGCTTGTTCGGTAATCGCTGGAAGCCTGTTTGATTCAAGTGTTCCGGCCCATCAGCCCTTGTATCCAGGCAGCTTCGCGATCACCTTGATCTCGAACTGGAACCCGTACAGCCAGGTCACCCCGATGCCGGTGAGCGTGGGGTAGGGCGCCTCCCCCCAGAACTCGGGCACGACGCCCCAGACGGTCTCGAAGTTCGCCTCCGGGTTGACCACGAACATCGTCACGTCCACCACGTCATCAAACGTGCAGCCTGCAGCGTGCAGCACGGCGTTGAGGTTGCTGAACGCCAGGCGCACCTGCGCGGCCAGGTCGGGCTCGGGCGAGCCGTCCTCGCGGCTGCCCACCTGGCCCGAGACAAACAAGAAGCCGTTGGCGCGCACGGCGGGCGAATAGCGGTTGCGCTCGTACAGCGCCTGGCGGCCTGCGGGGAAGACAACATCACGGTGGGGCATGGGATTCCTTTCGTTCTGCAGGGCATATGGTTGCGATGCAGCCACTGTAAGAGCGCGCGTTGTTTCGATAAACCGGCTAATCTGCGCACCACTGTTCCTGATCGCCAAACAATGGCGGGCTTGCCGTCCCTTCTGCATGCCTCAACTACCTGTACGCCATGGACCGTTTTGACGCCCTGCAGGCCTTTGCCCGCGTTGTGGAATCCGGCAGCTTCACCAAGGCTGCCCTCACCCTGCACCTGAGCCGCACCACCGTCACGCAGCTGGTGCAGCAGCTCGAAGCGCGCCTGCGCGTGAAGCTCCTGCACCGCACCACCCGGCGCGTGCAGGTCACGCCCGATGGTGCTGCCTACTATGAGCGCGTGGTGCGCCTGCTGGCCGACCTGGACGATGCCGATGCCAGCGTTTCCAGCGCCGCCGCCGCGCCCCGGGGCCGCCTGCGGGTGGACGTGCCCAGCCCCCTTGCGCGCCTGGTCCTCATCCCCGCGCTGCCCGCGTTCCACGCGCAGTACCCCGACATCCTTATCCACATGGGCGTGAGCGACCGCACGGTGGACATGGTGGGCGACAACGTGGACTGCGTGGTGCGCGGTGGCGCCCTCACCAACCCGGCGCTCGTCGCACGCCATGTGGGCGATCTGCAATTGCGCGTGTACGCCGCCCCCAGCTACCTGCTGCGCGCGGGCACGCCCGAGCACCCGCAGGCGCTGGAAGGCCCGCACCACCGCACCGTGGGTTTTCTGTGGGCGCGCACCGGCCAGCCTCTGCCTTTCGAGATGCGCCGCGGCACCGAACATGTGCGCGCCCAAGGCCACGATATCTGCGCTGTGGACGACGGCAACGCCTACCTGGCCGCAGGCCTGGCGGGCCTGGGCGTGCTCTGGCTGCCCGACTACATGGCCCGCCCTCACGTGGCGGCTGGCGAGCTGGTGCCCCTGCTGCAGGACTGGACGCTGGAGCCGATGCCGCTGTACGTGGCCTACCCACCCCAGCGGCATGTGAGCGCCAAAGTGCGGGTGTTTATCGAATGGGTGGCGGGGTTGATGGCGCTGCATGCGCCGGTGATGGGGCGCAGCAGATAAAGCGCTATTGAATAAATAGCTAAAAAAGATTGCTGAACAGGCTCAAGACAGGGTTTTGAGTCAAAAATTCACCACACAAAGTGAAAAATCTGCGGCACCGCCATCACCCACGCCACGCCGCCTCAATTGCCGCCACATCAATCTTGCGCATGGCCATCATCGCGTCAAAGGCCCGCTTGGCAGCCGCGCGGTCCGGATCGTTGATGGCCTGCGTCAGCACCCGTGGCGTAATTTGCCACGACAGCCCCCACCGGTCCTTGCACCAGCCGCAGGCGCTCTCCTGCCCGCCGTTCCCCACAATCGCGTTCCACAGCCGGTCGGTTTCAGCCTGATCGTCCGTCGCGATCTGGAACGAAAACGCCTCGCTGTGCGTGAAGGCCGGGCCGCCATTCAGCCCCAGGCACGGGATGCCCAGCACCGTGAACTCGACCGTCAGTACGTCACCCTGCTGGCCTGCGGGGTAGTCGCCGGGCGCATGCATCACCCGCCCCACGGCGCTGTCGGGAAAGGTGGCTGCGTAGAACGTCGCCGCCTCCAGCGCCGTGCCGTTGAACCAGAGGCAGAGGGTGGTTTTGGGGGACATGGGGTGCTCCTGTTGGGAACCGCAGGATGATCGGGCTGAGCGGGATGGAGCCGAGATTTTGGCAGTTTGTGCGGTGTCGAATAGCTCTTTGAGATTGGGCTGGAATGGGCCCAGAGCCGACTAAGCGTCAACCTCCAGTTGTCCAAGTAGACGACAGCGGCAGCGCTTCAGGGTGGGTTCGCAAATACCTATAGGCTTGCTCTTGAGACACGCCTACTAAGAGCGTGGCAGAGGAATCCCAGCAAACAACCTCAAAGCACGCGCCGGGAAGCTGCGGACGGACGTCCGGCGACCTCCAAAAGGCGGGGTTTCCGTCAGCACTCGGCGCCTTTTCCACGGCAACACGTACTCCGGGTGGGAATGCGCTGAACACCCCCCACATAAACTGCGTTGGCTCTCCAAGCAAGGCCTTCGCAAGATCTTCACCCGTCACCCAGAGATTTCCTTTGTTGAGGACTGGGAACGGCGCACTAGTCTCCACGTCGCTCACATACCAATCGTATGCCCGCGGGTCCACTCCCATAGCCGAGAAGGTCGCGCCCACGTCTGTGAACCACGGAATTCGCCTAGAGTTTTCGAGAATGAGGTTCATGCGCGATGTCCGCTCCTGGCCGTTGTCTGCCGTTGGTTGTCTGAACCGATAGGTCTTTAACCGTGCTTGGAGCCGCGCATTGTCTTGCCCTTCAGCGCGACCCCGTCCCACCCGCGCTCTCCGCCATCTCCAGCTGCATCATCACCATGTTGACCAGCGTGTGCACCGAAGGCCGCCCGGTCTCGATCACGTAGTGGGCGGTCTCGCGGTACAGGTGGTCGCGCTGGGCGTAGAGGTCGCGCAGCTTGTCCATGGGGTTACCGCCTTGCAGCAGGGGGCGGGTCTTGTCGTGTTTGACGCGCTTGAAGATTTCTTCGGGCGAGGCGCGCAGGTACAGCACGTTGCCGAACTGGCGCAGCACCTCGCGGTTCTCGGGGCGCAGCACGGCGCCGCCGCCGGTGGAGAGGACCATGCCGCCGGGCTGCTGGGCCACGTCGGCCAGCACCTGGGATTCGATGTCACGGAAGCGGGCCTCACCCTCGGCCTCGAAGAAGCTGCGAATGGTGGAGCCCAGGGTCTGCTCCAGCCGGTGGTCCAGGTCGATGAAGGGCACACCCGCCCGGTGGGCCAGTTGCCGGCCAACGGTGGATTTGCCCGAGCCGGGCATGCCGACCAGTGCGCAGCGAATCTGCATAGGTTCAAAAAAGAGGTCTGGGGGAGGGCCAGCGTACTGCGGATGGGGCTGTGTTGCGTGCCGTAACTGGACGCTGAGTGTAAGCCTGCCCCTCTGGCGCCGGGCGTAGAGCGTAGCCTTTGCAACTGGCGCCGCCCCCCCCGCCCGCGCGCAGCGCGCGAGCGGGGGGAAGCGGCAAAGCCGCTCAGGGGGGGCTAATCACAGTGCCGCATACACCAGCGCCGGGTACAGCTCGCACAGATACCGCAGCTGGCCGGGCGCCTGCGTGAGCAGGATGGCGAACAGGTCTTCCGCGGGGTCCACAAAAAAGAAGGTGCCGCCCAGGCCGCTCCAGCTGTAGTGCCCGGCCGATCCGGGGCGGGTGGCCTGCCCCGCGGCGGTGCGCACGGCCACGCCCAGGCCAAAACCGTAGCCGGTGGGCAGGATGTCGCCCGCCACGGGCAGGCGGCCCAGGTGGTCGGCGGTCATGTAGTCCACTGTGGCGCGGCCCAGCAGGCGAATAGGGGCGCCAAGGCCATCGGGCCCGGGGGCCGTGCCCCGGCCCAGCATGAGCTGCAAGAAGCGCGCGTAGTCGCTGGCGGTGGAGACCAGCCCGCCACCGGCCGACTCGAACACGGGCGGCGCGGTCACGTCGATCAGCGGCATGCCGATGCCGGTCTGCGGGTCGCGCTCAAAGGCTTCGGCCAGGCGGTGCTGCTGCGCGGCCGGCACTGAGAAGCCGGTGTCGTGCATGCCCAGCGGGCCGAACACGCGGCGCTGCAGGATGGCGCCCAGGCTTTCGCCCTCGATCACCTCCAGCACCGCGCCCAGCACGTCGGTGGCGCGGCTGTATTCCCAGCGGGTGCCGGGCTGGTGGACCAGCGGTAAGGGGCCCAGTGCCGCGACCAGATCCGCATTGCTGTGGCGGCGCGAGCCGACGCGGGCGGCGCGGTAGGCGTCGGGCACGGTGCCCGCCTCCCACGCGTAGCTCAGGCCGGCGGTGTGGCGCAGCAGGTCGTGCACCGTGGCCTCGCGCTGCACGGGGGCGGTGGTGCCGGTGGCTTCGTCGTAAACGCGCTGGCCGGCAAACGCGGGCAGGTAGTGCGACACGGGGTGCGAGAGCAGCAGGCGGCCTTCTTCCATGAGCATCATCGCCACCAGCGAGGCGATGGGTTTGGTCATGGAATAGATGCGGAACACCGTGTCGGGCGCCATCGCGGGCACCGCCGACTCGGCGCTGGGCGGGCGCTGGTGGCCCACGGCCGTGTGCAGCACGGTGTGGCCCTGGTGGTGGATGAGGGCCACGGCACCGGGCAGCAGACCCTGGTCCACATGGGTTTGCAGCACGGAGCGCAGGCGGGCGAGGGCAGAGGGGTTCATGGCGGCTGGAGGAGGGTTTTGAGGCAATCTGGGCCGGTAGCGCTAGTGGATATTGCACTGAAAGCTATCAAAAAGAGAGCGCATGGGGTAGGACGTTAATGGGGCTCAGGACGCCGTGCCAGCGGCACGGCTGCGTTCTTGCTCCTGCAGCTCGCGCCACTGCACCTTGCCAGTGCCGGACTTGGGCAGGCTGTCCACCAGCTGCACGATGCGCGGGCTTTTGTAGGCGGCCATGTGTTCGTGGCTCCAGTCGATGATGGACTGCTCGCTCACCTGGCCCTTGAAGGCGTCGCGCAGCACGACCAGGGCCTTCACCGTCTCGCCCCGGCGCTCGTCGTGCGCGGCGATCACGCACACCTCCTGGATCGCAGGGTGGGCGTACATCATGGCCTCGACCTCGGCGGGCCAGACCTTGAAGCCCGACGCATTGATCATGCGCTTGAGCCGGTCCACCATGAAGAAGTAGCCGTCCTCGTCCACCTGCGCCAGGTCACCCGTGCGCAGAAAACGCTTGTCGTCCAGTGTCACGAAGCTGTCGGCCGTGGCCCGCGGGTTGTTCCAGTAGCCCAGCATGACCTGAGGGCCGTGCACCACGATCTCGCCAATCTCGCCCGGAGGCAGTTCGGCGAACGTGGCCGGGTCTACCACGCGCGCATCCACGTCGAACACCGGAATGCCCAGGCACTGCGGCTTGGGGCGGTGGGGCGGGTTGATGTGGGTGGCGGCCATGGTTTCAGACATGCCGTAGCCCTCCACATAGTCGAGCCCGGTCAGGTCCTTCAGCTGCTGCGCCACGGCCTTGGGCATGGCCGCGCCGCCGCCGCGCATGGCCTGGATGCTGCTGATGTCGTAGTCGGCGATGCGCGGGTTGGCCAGAAAGTCCACCACCATGGTCGAGATGGCCTGCCAGATCGTGACCCGGTAGCGCTGGATGAGCTGGGCGGCCGCGTCACGGTCCCAGCGCGGCAGCACGACCACGGTGGCGCCCACAAACAGCGGTCCGTTCATGCTGCCCGACAGGCCGGTGACGTGGAACAGCGGCAGCACCGCGAGGTAGGTCGAATCCTGCGTGCGCGCAAACCACTGCACGCCGCCCACCAGCGTGCTCATCGCGCTGCGGTGCGTGTGCATGCAGCCCTTGGGGTGGCCGGTGGTGCCCGAGGTGTAGGGCATCACGCACAGGTCGTCCGGCCCGGTGGTGATGGGGCCCGGGGTGCGCTGCTGCGCCAGCATGTCGCTCCACAGCGTGACGCCGGGCGCATCAATGGCCTGGCGCGGAGCGCTGACGAACGCGGGCACGGGCAGGTCGGTGGGCACCTGCAGGTAGTCGCTGTAGGCGGCCACGATGAGGTGCTTCAGCTTGCCTTCGCAGCCAGCAGCATCCACCAGCGGCTGGGCCTGCCCATGCAGGTCCTGCGGCACAAAGGCCACGGTGGCGCCGCTGTCGTGCACGTAGTGGCGCAGCTCGTCGGTGCGGTTCATGGGGTTCACCGGCACCACCACCGCGTTGGCGCGCAGGATGCCGTAGAACGCCAGGATCCACTGCGGGCTGTTCTGCATGTACAGCAGCACCCGGTCGCCCGCCTTCACGCCACACACCTGCTGCAAGAAGCCCGCAATGTGCTCCGCCTGTTGCTGGAACTGCCGGAAGGTCACCAGCGTGTCGTAGAACACCAGAAAAGGCTTGTCCGGGTAGCGCGCGGCCGACACCTCGGCGTTGTGGAACAGATGCGTCTGCGGCAGCGTGAGGTGGCGCGACAGGCCGGGCGGCCAATGGGCGAGGTGGCGGTCGGACATGGTGACGGAACTCTGGGTTGGTTCGTGCAGGGTACAGGCCGGGCAAAACAGGGCTCAACTCAGGCGAGGGACGGCCAGCAAGGGCCGCCCCGCAGCAAAGGCCGTCGTCCCCCTGAGGGGGAAGGCGCCCAGCGCCTCAGGGGGCTCAGATCAAACTGGCACCACCGTCCACCACGATGCTTTCACCCGTGATGTGCCGCGAGGCATTGGACGCCAAGAACACCACCGCGCCCTTGAGGTCCTCTTCGCCGCCAATGCGGCGCAGGGGCGTGCGCTCGATCACCGCAGGGCCCAGCTTTTCGATCAGGCCGCTGGCCATCTTGCTGGGGAAGAAGCCGGGGCAGATCGCATTGACGCGAACGCCGTAGTGCCCCCATTCGGACGCCAGCGTGCGCGCAAAGTGCAGCGCGGCGGCTTTGGAGGTGTTGTAGGCAATGGTGTTCATGCCCGGGGGCGTGCCCTTGAGCGCGGCCACCGAGGCCGTGACGATGATCGAGCCCTTGCCGCGCGGGATCATGCAGCGCTTGCCCACTTCGCGCGACAGGAAGAACGGCGCGCTCACGTTCAAGTCCATCACCTTGTGCCAGGCGGCGTCGGGGTAGTCCTCGGCCTTGGCGCCCCAGGTGGCGCCCGCGTTGTTGACCAGGATGTCAATGGTGCCAAAGCGCTCGACCACCTGGTCCACCAGGCCGGGGATGTCCTCGGTCTTTTGGAGGTCGTTCACCACGGTCAGCACCTCGTAGCCCTGCGCCTCCAGGTGCTTCTTGGCCTCGGCCAGCTCATCGGCCTTGCGCGCGGTGATGGCGAGTTTGGCGCCCATTTCGCCCAGGGCCTCGGCCATCTGCAGGCCCAGGCCGCGCGAGCCGCCGGTGACCAGGGCGACCTGGCCGGTGAGATCGAAGAGTTGCTTGACGCTCATGGAAAAAACGCTTTCGTGCAGAGAGGGGTGAGTTGAGTGAATGCCAAGACCAGCCCGGCGGCTTGTGGCCCGCAGGCTGGGTGAGGAGGTGCGGCTGGGGCGGCGGTGGCCGCTGTGTCAATGGCGGTCGAGTCAACCGACAGCGCCCCATGCTAGCCCTGCCCAGGCACCGTGTAAAACCGGTGCTGTCACCTTTGAAACTCTGTGCGATGCATCCGGCACGGTGCGTGTGGGACAGCGCCTACCCCGCCTCGCGGCTGCGGCGGATGGATGGGGCCGCCGCCAGGCCTTACGCTCGCGGGGATGACCGCGCCCCCTCCGTCCTTGATGGCGACTTCGCTTGCCCGCATCGCCCAGCCCCTGTTGCCCCTGTGGCGCCTGGTGCAGCCGTTCTGGCGCGCCGCGCAGATGTGGCTGGACGCCGATGGGCTGCGCATGAGTGCGGCCATGTCGTTCTACGGCATGCTGAGCCTGGCGCCCCTGCTGCTGTTGCTGGTGGGCGTGCTGGGCTGGTGGGTGGACCGCAGCTACCTGGAGAGCAGCCTGGTCGCCCAGGTGCAGTCGGTGATGGGCCAGCAGGTGGCCGATGTGGTGCGCCAGGCCATGGCCAGCGCCCAGGCCCCGTCCGAGGGGCGACTGGCATCGGCCATCGGGTTTGTGGTGCTGGTCTCGGGCGCCACCGGCGTGTTTGTGGAGTTGCAGTCGGCGCTGGAGCGGCTGTGGCGCCGGGATGGCTACACACCTCCCCAGCGGGCCGCGTGGTGGCGCATGGCGTCGCTGCGGCTGCGGGGGCTGGCTTATGTGCTGGCGCTGGGCTTTTTGCTCATGGTGTCGCTGGCGCTGTCCACGCTGATCCACCTGTTGGCGGGCTGGGCGGGAGAGCGGCTGACCGTGGCACACCTGCCCACCTTGGCGCCCCTGGCACCGTTGCTGCAGGTCGTCAACGAAGCCATTGCCTTCGGGTTTGCGGTGGCCCTGTTTGTGGGGCTCATGCGCATCGGCGCGGGCCCCAAGCCGTCGCTGCGCTACCTGGTGATGGGCGCCGTGGTGGGGGCCACACTGTTCACGGTGGGCAAGCAGCTGCTGGCGTGGTACCTGTCCACAGCAGCCGTGGTGTCGGCCTATGGTGCGGCGGGTTCGCTGGTGGTGCTGCTCATGTGGATCTATTTTTCATCGGCCATCCTGCTGTTTTCTGCCAGCTGTGCGCAGGCGCTGGAGCAGGCCTTGCACCCCGGGCCACGCCGACCGGTGGGCTGGGCCCGGTGGACGGCTGCGGCCCGCGCGCGGGTGCAGGAGCTGTAAATGTTGGCAACAGCGCACAACAAGCCGGGGCCAGCGCGGCGCCCGGATCGTTCGGGCCGCTGCGATGGTGCCCGTTGCGCTGCCGGGCCGTGCGGGCAGGGCCCATATGCGGGGCCTGGCGTCGCAAGTGCTGGCCAAGGTGGTTTACCGCTGCTTACTGCCGCTTACAAACCGGCCACACCGCAGCGCCCCCCGCTGTGTACCTTTGCACCATCCAGGCCGTTGAAACACCACGGCTCCATTCCGTAGCGGACATGCAGCGCACATCTACCTGCCACCCCTGTGGATTTCTCCGACATGAACAAGGACATGACCATGAACCTGACAGTTTCTTCTCCTGCCTCGCCCGTACCCGCTGCAGCCCCCGCCGGACCGGCTCTGAAATGGATGTGGGCGGCCATTGGCGCGCTGGGCGTGAGCGTGCTGGCCTTGGGTGCCACCCTGGTGATGCAAAACCGCACGCCCTCGGCAGCCGATGCGACAGCCCCCGCCGCCCTGGCGGCGGCCCCCCGCACGCCCGAATCCGAGATCATTGAAGAAAAACGGGCCCAAGCGCCGGTTGTACCTGCCCAGAATGCTATGAATAACGGAGCAAACTACCGTCCGCAGACCGGCGGCAGCGCAGGCCGGTCCGGTGACATGGCGGGTGGCATGGCCCCCGGGGGCGCTGCCCAGCCCGTGCGTGCTGCAGCCCCTGTGTGCCGCAGCTGCGGCCGTGTCGAATCGGTGCAGGCGGTTCAACAAGCTGCCCCCGCCACGGGCGTGGGCGCCGTGGCCGGCGGTGTGCTGGGCGCCGTGGTGGGCAACCAGATCGGCAAGGGCAGCGGCCGCACCGCTGCCACCGTGCTAGGTGCCGTGGGCGGTGGTTATGTGGGCCACAAGGTCGAAGAGCGCACCCGCACCCACACGGTGTACCAGGTGGCGGTGCGCATGGAAGACGGCTCGCTGCGCCACTTCCAGCGCGCTGAACCCACTGCTGTGGGCACGCCCGTGGTGCTGCAGGGCAAGGGCTTCCGCGTGGACCAGGGCGGCTCGGCCCGGGCGGCAGACCCCTATGCGCAGCCACAGCCCCAGCCAGGTGCGGTGCGGGTGTCGGACACCTACTGAGCCCGTCGCTTCCCTCCAAACAAGAGCCCGCCAATGCGGGCTTTTGTTTTTGTCGCTGTTGGTTGCTGGTGGCTGGTTGGCGGGTTACAGCACCACTGGGATCTCGGTCGCAGGCGGCGTGTTGCGGCTGCGTCCACAGCGCACCAGGCCGTCGATCATCACCATGCCAATGCCCGGGATGTCGCCCAGCTGCACGCTCTCCAGCAGCGTGGCACCCGCAGTGTGCTGCGCACGGTCCATGAACACAAAGTCCGCCGCGCGGCCCACCTCGATCAGGCCGCAGTTCAGGTTGCGGATGCGCGCCGTATTGCCCGTGGCAAAGCAGAACACCAGCTCGGCGGGGATGTCGGCAAAGCTCGAGATCAGCGCAATCATGCGCAGCATGCCCAGCGGCTGCACGCCCGAACCGGCCGGACCGTCGGTGCCAAGGATCACGCGGTGTGGGCACTTGAGCTCGATGGCCGCCCGCGCGGCCCGGATGGCGATCTTCTCGTTGCCGTTGTGCACCAGTTCGATGGCGCGCGACGACTTCTCGCACAACTCGCACACATGCTTCCAGGGCAGCGAGGTGTGGCCGCCATTGATGTGGCCGATCACGTCGGCATCGGCCTCCAGCACCACGTCCTTGTCGATCAGGCCCGAGCCTGGGATGGACGGTCCGCCCGTGTGGATGGTGCTCTGGATGCCGTGCTTGCGCGCCCAGGCCACCATCTGCTGGGCCTCGTAGCCCGCCTTGACGGAGCCCAGGCCTACTTCGCCCAGCAGCGTCACGCCCGCGTCGGCCAGGTCCTTGAAGTCCTGCTCGGTCATGCCTTTCTCGATCACCGGGGCGCCTGCAATCACCTTCACGCCGCCGGGGCGGAAGTTGTCGAACGAGCGCTGCGCGGTGATGGCCAGCGCCTTCAGTCCCACGATGTCCTTGGGCCGGCCGGGCAGGTGCACTTCACCGGCCGAGACCATGGTGGTCACGCCGCCGTTCATGGTCGAGTCGATCCAGCCGATCTGGTTCTGGCGCGGCGTCCAGTCGCCAAACACGGGGTGCACATGGCTGTCGATCAGGCCCGGCGCCACACAGGTCTGGCGTGCGTCGATCACGGTGTTGGCGTGGTCGGTATCGCAGTCCTTGTAGCGGCCCACGGCCACGATGAGGCCGTCATTCACCACGATGGTGTCGGCGTCGAGGATGGGCCTGTCCAGGTCGCCCGACAACAAAAGACCGATGTTCTGGATGACGACCTTGCCCGATTTGCCGCCTGCTGCTGCTTCTGCCATGGATTCTCCTTGTGGGGTGGTGGGCGGGGCACCACGCGGCACCCCGCAGGGAAAAATCTCTTGTTGATTCAGGCCGCTGCCCTGCCCTTGGGCAGGCTGGGGCCGGGTGCCACTGTGCGCAGCACGCTGTCGATGACAAACGATTCCCAGTGCGCCAGCGCGTCGGGCGTCTCCAGGTCTTCGCCCAGAAAGGCCGACAGCGTGTGCCGGTTGGACATGTAGAAGTAGCCCGTGGCGGCGATCAGCAGGTACACGTCGCGCGCCGACACGTCCTTGCGGAACAGCCCTTGCGCCTGGCCGCTCTCCAGCACGCGGCGGATCACCTCGATGGCGGGTGACGAGTATTCGCGGGCGCGCATCGACTTGGAGATGTGCTTGCCCTTGTGCAGGTTCTCGGTGTTGAGCAGCGTGATGAACTCGGGGTTCTTGCGGTAGTAGCCCACCACAAAGCGGATCACCGCCTGCAGCGCCTCGACCGGCTTGGCGGTGTCCAGGTCCAGTTTGGATTCCGCGTCGTTCATGCGCCGGTAGGTTTCCTCCAGCACTTCGATGAACAGGCCTTCCTTGCTGCCGAAGTAGTAATAGATCATCCGGTCGAAGGACTTGGCCGCCTTGGAGATCTTCTCCACGCTGCCGCCTTCGTAGCCGTAGCGGGCGAACACCTTGGTCGCCGCCTTCAGGATGTTGTCGCGCGTGGTCTGTGCGGCCTGCTCGCGCACGCCCGTCTTGCGGGCAGAGGCTGCGCGGGGGGACGCGGTCCGGGTCTTGGTGGGAGTGGCAGACATGGCGGGTCCTGGTGGATGAGGCGGGCCCCCGGTAAGGGGGCCGCCGGGGGATCACTGCTCTGCGAACGCGCGCTCGATCACGAAGTCGCCGGGCTTCGTGGTGTTGCCTTCCTTGAAGCCACGCTCTTCCATCATGTGCTTGAGGTCGCGCAGCATTTCGGGGCTGCCGCAGATCATCACGCGATCTTCGGTGGGGTTGAGTGCGGGCAGGCCCAGGTCGCGGGCCATCTGGCCGTTTTCGATCACGGTGGTCACACGGCCTTGGTGCTTGAAAGGCTCGCGCGTCACGGTGGGGTAGTACTTGAGCTGCTTGGTGACCATCTCGCCCAGGAACTCGTGTTGTGGCAGCTCCTGTGTGATGTAGTCGTGGTAGGCCAGCTCCTTCACCTCGCGCACGCCGTGCACCAGGATGACTTCCTCGAACTTCTCATAAGTCTCGGGGTCGCGGATCAAGCTCAGGAACGGGGCCACGCCCGTGCCGGTGGAGAGCATGTACAGGCGCTTGGCGGGCAGCAGGTAGTCGATCAGCAGGGTGCCCGTGGGCTTCTTGCCGACCACGATGGTGTCGCCCACCTTGATGTGCTGCAGGCGCGAGGTCAGCGGGCCGTCGGGCACCTTGATGGAGAGGAACTCCAGGTGCTCTTCGTAGTTGGGGCTCACGATGCTGTAGGCGCGCAGCAGGGGTTTGCCGTTTTCGCCGCGCAGGCCAATCATCGTGAAATGGCCGTTGGAGAAGCGCAGCGCGGTGTCGCGCGTGGTGGTGAAGGAGAAAAGGCGGTCCGTCCAGTGGTGGACCGTCAGGACGCGTTCGTCAAGAAAGGCGCTCATGGTGCGTTAGATGGAAAAGTTGGAAGCAAATAAGGAATTTGGCTGAAGAGCAGGGCCCCGTGCGCTCTACAGCGCAATGTTCAGGCCTGAAAGCTTGTGGCTCACAACCCTCCATTGTTCCGCATCTGGCAAAGCCGCTTTTCTTTTGGTGATTGTGGGGAGCGTGGGCGCCAGCTTTTTGTTGAACTGCAGAAAGATTTCCATGCCTTCGGGCAGGTCGTCTTCGGCATAGATGGCGTTGGCCGGGCACTCCGGAATGCACACCGCGCAGTCGATGCATTCGTCCGGGTCAATGACCAGGTATTCCGGCCCTTCCTTGAAGCAATCGACCGGGCACACATCGACGCAGTCGGTGTACTTGCACCGAATGCAGGCGTCTGTCACAACGTGCGTCATTTTGGGGCTCCTCATGCACCATTTTTGGGGGCGCAAAAACACCATTGCAGAGTCTGATTGATTCCGCTACATTGACATCGAATGTAGTGTTCACAACATTTAAGTTAAGTGAATGCTACACAAAATGCAATGCGCGTACAAGCACTTGCCACAATGCAATGAATGGGCCGCCACGATGACTGAACACACCAAGACCGACGGGCTACCTGGCATGGATGCGCCGGATCTGCCGCAGGTGCTCGAGCGCGCCCGGCCGCGCAACGAGCGCATGAACGCTGCCAAGGTCGAGTGCAATGCGTGCCCGGTGCTGTGCCAGATTTCCGAAGGCCGCGCAGGCGCTTGCGACCGCTACGCCAACCAGGCGGGCGTGCTGGTGCGGCTGGACCCGGTGGTTTTGCTGCGCAAGACGCTGGACGCGGGCGAGGCCACGCTGGTGCCATTCGCGGGCCGCGCCGAGGCTGCTGAAGGTGCAGGGACGGAGGTGGCTCCAGCACCCACATGGAACGGCGATCTGCTGCTGTCTGAAGAGGTGTTCGTGACGGGCGTGGGCTCGTCCACCACCTACCCCGACTACAAGCCGGCGCCCTTCATCGTGGGTTCCCTAACCGATGGCGTGGACATGGTCACCGTGGTCACCGAGGGCATCTTCAGCTACTGCAGCTTCAAGGTGAAGATCGACACCGACCGCTTCCTCGGCTCCGAGCAGGCCAATGTGCGCTGCAAGGGCGAGGTGGTGGGCCATGTGACCACGGCAGAGTACGGCTCGCAGATGCTGTCGCTGGGCGGTGTGCACCACCTCACGGGTGGCACCAAGAAGGAAGGCCGCATCACCGCCGAGATGATGCAGGCGCTGGGCAACAAGCAGGCGGTGGAGTTCACCATCGACGGCGGCTCGCAGCTCGTGATCCAGGCGGGGCGTGCGCCCATCGTCAACGGTGTGGCCGAGCAGCGCATGCGCGTGGGCTGCGGCTCTGCGGCCATTGGCATCTTTGCGCGCCAGTTCTTCGGCCATGCGGACGAGGTGGTGGTGGTGGACGACCACATCACCGGCGTGCTCACCGAGCACCAGGCGGGCCGTTGCCTCGACATGAAGCCTTCCGGCATCCAGATGCGCGGGCGCAAGTCCACACCGGGCCGTTACTTTCAGGTGGCCAACCCGGGCATCGGCTGGGGCGGCACCGACATTGCCGACCCGCTGTCCATCATCGAGGGCTGGGACGAATCGGTGGCCTGGCCGGGGCTGCGCTTGTTGATGACCTCCACCACCGGGGAGCATGCCTCCTGGTACGTGCTGGACGAGCAACTCCATCCGATCGAAGCCGAAATGCCGGCCGAGGTGCGCCGCATCGTGGACCGCATCGGCGAGAACTGCGAGCCTTCGCTGGCGTCTGTGCTGTTCCTTGGCGGAGCCGGCGGCAGCCTGCGCGCAGGGGTTACCGAGAACCCGGTGCTGCTCACGCGCTCCATCAAGAACGCGCTGGTCAACGTGACCTGTGGCGGTGCCCCTGCCTATGTATGGCCGGGCGGCGGTATCACCGTGATGGCCGACGTGCTGCGCATGCCGGACAACAGCTTTGGCACCGTGCCCACCCCCGCCATCGTGGCGCCCATCGAGTTCAGCATGCGCCGTGCGGACTACGAAGCGCTGGGCGGGCACACCGAACAGATCCGCAGCCTGCGCGAAGTGCTGGAGCGCGGTGCGTGGCACAACGACGGTGCACCGCAGGCGCGCGTATGGCAGAGCTTGCCCGCCACCAATCCGTGGCCGCTGGGTCGCCCACCTCTGCTGGGTTGATATGAAACACCCCCTGAGTCGCTTCGCGCCTTCCCCCTCCAGGGGGACGACACCCTTGCTGCGGGGCGGCCCTTGCTCGGCGTCTATGGCGGGGGCCGCGCCGGTGTTTACGGCTGCGGGCGGTGCGCCCTGCATTGAGTACTGAAACGCACATGCAAGCCGCTCGCAAGCTCCTGTCCGATGGCCGTTGGCATTTCCAGCATGGTCCGATGGACCTCATCCTCCAGGCCGAAGGGGCGCGCGACGCCGTGGCCCAGGCGCACGAACGCGCCTGGCAACGTTTTGAAGGGCTGCTGCAGGAGCTGGTGAATGAACTTCCCGGCCTGCGGGCGCCGGTGGGTGCGCACTGCACGTTGCAGGGCGTGGTGGGGCGTCGCATGTGGGCCGCCTGCAGTCCCTACCGCGCAGGCTTCATCACGTCGATGGCGGCGGTGGCGGGTGCAGTGGCGCAGGAGATTCTGGCCTGCTACGAGCAGCCGGGCATAGACCGCGCCTGGGTCAACAACGGCGGCGACATTGCGCTGCACCTGGCGCCCGGCCAATCGGCCACGGTGGGGGTGTACGCTGACATCGCCGCACTGAATGCGGCACAGTTGCGCAACGGTTTGGTGCTGGATGGGCAGATCTGCATCGACAGCGCCATGCCGGTGCGCGGTGTGGCCACCAGCGGCTGGCGGGGGCGCAGCCAGTCGCTGGGCATTGCCGACAGCGTGACGGTGCTGGCGCGTTCGGCGGCGCAGGCCGATGCGGCGGCCACCATCGTGGCCAACGCGGTGGATTTGGTCGATGCGCGGATTGTGCGCAGGCCCGCGTGGCAGGTGCGGGACGACAGTGACCTGGGGGCCATTCCAGTCACCGTGGATGTCCCTGCCTTGCCCAGGGAGCTGGTGGCCCGGGCATTGCACCAGGGGCTGCAAAAAGCGCAAGAATTGCAGTCCAGCGGCCTGCTGTGGTTTGCGCTGCTGGCGTGCCAGGGGCAGTTGGTGGCGACCTCGGCGCCACAGGCGCTGGCGGATGCGGTATGGCCCCGGGATCCGGCGGTGGAATCGGAAGTTGGTTCAGTATTTGCTTAACGAAATGCACAGGTCTCCAGAATGATCCAGATACGACGCGTTTTCACCCATCTTGAGGAAATCCGGCACGAATTCGGGCCGGTGGCCGACGTGCCGCTGCTGCGTGGCGCCATTGGCGCGGTGCTGACCAACCCGTTTGCGGGACGGTACGAGCCCGACATCCTCCCCATGATGGACGCGCTGCAGGACGTGGGGCTGGACATGGCCCAGCGCCTCCTGAAGGCCATGGGCGTGCCCGCCGAGCGCATCGAGACCTACGGCAAAGGCGCCATCGTGGGCGCGGCGGGTGAGCTGGAACACGGTGCGCTGTGGCATGTGCCCGGCGGCTACGCCATGCGCGAACTGTTGGGCTGGAAGGGCGACCGCAACGCCTATGCCAAGGGCCAGGCCGAAGAGAAGACCGGGCAGCCCGCGAATGCGCTGTCCATCGTGCCCTCAACCAAGAAAGTGGGCGGCCCCGGTGCAGCGCTGGATGTGCCGCTCACCCACATCAACGCCAGCTACGTACGCAGCCATTTCGACGCGATCGAAGTGCGTGTTCCGGGCGCGCCATCCGCTGATGAGATCGTGTTCATACTTGCCATGACCACGGGCCCGCGCATCCACGCCCGCGTCGGAGGGCTCAAGGCGGCAGACATCAGCCAGTGGAACGGCCTGCGCTGAGCCGCCCGCCGACCCGCACACCATCGAACAAGACAAGATCCCAAGGAGCCAAAAAATGCCAGCCAAGATTCGAAAGATCATCGTCCAGACCGACGAGGTCCGCGTGGAAATGGGGCGTGATATTCAGCCCCCGGTGCGCAAGGCGCTGGCCATGGCCGTGATCGAGAACCCCTTTGCCGGACGTTATGTGGAAAACCTCGACGAACTCATCGCCATCGGTGAGGAGCTGGGAGGCCTTCTGGGCGCCCGCTGCGTGCAGGCCCTCGGCATTGCCCCGGGCGATGCGCACAGCTACGGCAAGGCCGCCATCGTGGGCGAGGCGGGCGAGCTGGAGCACGCCGCCGCCATCCTCCACCCCAAGCTGGGCGCACCACTGCGTGTGGCTGTCGAGAAGGGTGCCGCGTTGGTCCCATCCAGCAAGAAGATGGGCGGCCTCGGCACGGCCATCGACGTGCCCCTGGGCCACAAGGATGCGGCTTACGTGCGCAGCCATTTCGACGCCATGGAAGCCCGTGTAGCCGATGCCCCGCGAGCCAATGAAATCGTGGTGGCCGTTGTCGTGACCGACAGCGGGCGGCCGTTGCCACGTGTCGGCGGCCTCACGGCCTCTGAAATAAAAGGCGTTGACGGCCTGCGCTGAGCCCGGCGCGCGTACAACACACCTGTCCTGTCTCACCCCCGTTCGATCTCTCTCCAACCATCCTTCAGGAGTCTCCCCATGACGATGCGACGAAACCTCATGCGTGCCACGGCTGCGGCTGCATTGGCCCTTACCCTGGCCCCTGTTTTTGCCCAGGGCGTGATCAAGATTGGCGAGGTCAACAGCTACAAGGCGCAGCCCGCTTTCCTGGAGCCCTACAAGAAGGGCATGGAGCTGGCGGTCGATGAGATCAACGCTGCGGGCGGCGTCAATGGCAAGAAGATCGAACTGATCACGCGCGACGACAACGCCAACCCCGGCGACGCCGTTCGTGTGGCCGAAGAGCTGGTGTCGCGCGAGAAGGTCGATGTGCTGGCTGGCACCTTCCTGTCGAACACCGGCCTCGCAGTGGCCGACTTCGCCAAGCAGAAGAAGTTCTTCTTTCTCGCTGGTGAGCCGCTGACCGACAAGATGACCTGGCAAGGCGGCAACCAGTACACCTTCCGCCTGCGCCCCGGCACCTACATGCAGGCCGCCATGCTGGTGCCTGAGGCCGCCAAGATGAAGAAAAAGCGCTGGGCCGTGGTCTACCCCAACTACGAATACGGGCAGTCTGCGGTGGCGGCATTCAAGCAACTGCTCAAGGCCGCCCAGCCCGACGTGGAGTTTGTGGCCGAACAAGCCACACCGCTGGGCCGCGTGGATGCCGGCAGCGTGGTGCAAGCGCTGTCGGATGCCAAGCCCGACGCCATCTTCAACGTACTGTTTGGCGCAGACTTGTCGAAGTTCGTGCGCGAAGGCAACACGCGCGGCCTCTTCAAGGGCATCGAGGTGGTCAGCGTGCTGACGGGCGAACCCGAATACCTGGATCCTCTGAAAGACGAGGCCCCCAACGGCTGGCTGGTGACCGGCTATCCCTGGTACGGCATCAACACCCCCGCACACAAGGCGTTCGAGCAGGCGTACCAGGCCAAGTTCAAGGACTACCCGCGCCTGGGTTCGGTGGTGGGCTACAGCATGATCAAGTCGGCTGCGGCCGGTATTGCCAAAGCCAAGAGCACCGACACCGACAAGCTGGTCGCTGCCTTCAAGGGACTGCAGGTGGACACCCCATTCGGCAAGATCACCTACCGGCCTGAAGACCATCAGGCCACCATGGGCGCATTTGTCGGTCGCACCAAGAACGAAGGCGGCAAGGGCGTGATGGTGGATTACGTCTACCTGGATGGTGCCGATGCCAAGTACCAGCCGTCCGCTGCCGACGTGAAGAAGTCACGAAGCGCTGATTGATTCCCTCTGAGGTCTGAGGCGCCTGCCGCGCCTCGGTCCCGGCAGACGCTACCAGCAGCCCGGCACAGGCAAATTCTGCGGGTGCTGGCTGGTGTCGGCTGGGGCACGGCCGGCTTCTTTCATGGCCTTCGCGCTGGCAAAAATAGTGTGAACAGGCCCTACAGGGTTTATTGAACATGAGTTTTTCGGGTTTCATCGTTCAGCTCATCAACGGGCTGGCGAGCGCGTCGTCGCTGTTCCTCGTGGCGGCGGGTCTGTCGCTGATCTTTGGCGTGACCCGCATCGTGAACTTTGCCCATGGCTCGTTCTTCATGGTGGGCATCTACGTCGCGTACTCGCTGGTCGAGCGCCTGAGCGGTGCGCTGGGCTTCTGGGTGGCCTTGCCGCTGGCCGCGCTGATCGTCGGCGTGCTCGGGGCGCTGATCGAAGTGGTGCTGCTGCGCCGCATCTACAAGGCGCCCGAGCTGTTTCAGTTGCTTGCCACGTTTGCCCTGGTGCTGGTCATCAAGGACGCGGTGCTGTGGCTCTGGGGGCCCGACGAACTGCTGGGCCCGCGCGCACCGGGCCTTTCAGGTTCCGTCAGCTTGCTGGGGCGGCAGTTCCCCAGCTACGACCTGTTCCTCATCGTGGTCGGTCCGCTGGTGCTGGGCGCAGTCTGGCTGCTGCTCACGCGTACCCGGTTTGGCACGCTGGTGCGCGCCGCTACACAAGACCGCGAGATGGTGAGCGCCCTGGGCGTCAACCAGGCCTGGTTGTTCACGGCCGTGTTTGCGCTGGGCGCGATGCTGGCCGGGCTGGGTGGCGCGCTGCAACTGCCGCGCGAGCCCGCGACGCTGGAGATGGACCTGCACACCATCGGTGCCGCCTTCGTGGTGGTGGTGGTGGGTGGCATGGGCTCCATTCCGGGCGCGTACGCCGCCGCCCTGCTGATCTCCGAGATCAAGGCCATCTGCATCTGGCTGGGTGTGGTCGACGTGTTCGGCCTGAGTGTTTCTTTTTCCAAGCTGACCCTGGTGGTGGATTTTCTGGTGATGGCGGTGGTGCTGGTCTGGCGCCCGTGGGGCCTGTTCGGCCGGCCGCAGGCACCCAGCCGCTATGTGGGCATGCAGGAGGAGCCGCTGCGTCGGCCTGGCAAGGCCTACCTGGTGGCGGCCGCCGTGCTGGGCCTGCTGCTGGCAGCGGCGCCGGTGCTCACCGCGCAGTCGCCGTACACCACTGTGCTGCTGATTGATCTGTTGATCGCAGCGCTGTTTGCGGCCAGCCTTCACTTCATCATGGGGCCTGCGGGCATGCACTCCTTCGGCCATGCCGCCTACTTCGGGCTGGGTGCCTATGGCGCGGCTCTGCTGGTGCGCTCGCTTGGGCTGCCGATGGAGGTCGCACTGGTGGTGGCGCCGCTGGTGGCCGCCGCCGGGGCGTTTGTCTACGGCTGGTTTGCGGTGCGGCTGTCGGGTGTGTACCTGGCCATGCTGACGCTGGCCTTTGCCCAGATCACCTGGGCCATCACCTACCAGTGGGACAGTTTCACGGGGGGCAGCAACGGCCTGACCGGTGTCTGGCCTGCGGCCTGGCTGGCAGACAAGCGCATGTATTACTGGCTCACGCTGGCACTGGTGGGGTCAGGGGTGTGGTGGCTGCGCCGCGTGCTGTTCTCGCCGTTTGGCTATGCGCTGCGCGCGGGGCGCGACTCTGTGCTGCGCGCCGACGCCATCGGCATCGACGTCAAGCGCATGCAGTGGGCGGCGTTTGTGGTGGCGGGCACGGCTGCAGGGCTGGCAGGGGCGCTGTATGCGTTCTCCAAGGGCAGCATTTCGCCGGAGTCGCTGGCCGTGGGCAAATCGGTGGACGGGCTGGTGATGGTGCTGCTCGGCGGCATCCAGACGCTGGCGGGCCCTGTGGTGGGTGCGGTCACCTTCACCTGGCTGCACGACACCGTGGCGCGCAACACCGACTACTGGCGCGCCATGCTGGGCGCCATCATCCTCATCCTGGTGCTGCTGTTTCCGCAGGGCATCGCTGGCACCATCAAACAGATTTTTGACAACATGCGCGACGCCAAGAACACCAAGGAGGGCGCAGCATGAGCCTCCTCAAAGTCACCGGTCTGGGCAAATCGTTTGGCGGCGTCAAGGCGGTGGATGGCATCCACTTCGAACTGGCGGCTGGCGAGCTGCTGGCGCTGATTGGCCCCAACGGCGCGGGCAAGTCCACCACCTTCAACATGGTCAACGGCCAGCTGCCTGCCGATGCAGGCTCCATCCAACTCAACGGCCAGGAGCTGGTGGGCCGCAAGCCCCGCGACATCTGGCGCATGGGGGTGGGCCGCACCTTTCAGATCGCCGAAACCTTTGCATCGCTGACGGTGGTGGAGAACGTGCAGATGGCACTGATCTCCAACGACGGCCTGCTGTTCTCCCTATGGCGCAGGGCTGCCGATCACAAACGCGAGGAAGCCTTGGCGTTGCTCGACCAGGTGGGCATGAAGTCGCAGGCCGATCGGCCCTGCAGCGTGCTGGCCTATGGCGATGTGAAGCGCGTGGAGCTGGCGATTGCCATGGCCAACAGCCCCAAGCTGCTGCTCATGGACGAGCCCACCGCCGGCATGGCGCCCAAGGAGCGCAACGAACTTATGGCGCTGACCAAACAGCTGGTGATCGACCGCAATATGGCCGTGCTCTTCACCGAGCACAGCATGGACGTGGTGTTTGCCTATGCGGACCGCATGATCGTGCTGGCGCGCGGGCGGCTGATTGCCGAGGGCAAGCCGCTGGAGTTGCGCGACCACCCCAAGGTGCAGGAGGTCTACTTCGGCACCGGCAAGACGTTTGAGAAGAAAGCCGCAGCCAATGCGGAGGCGGCATGACCATGACGACCCACAACCCCAAAGAACTGCTGCTCCAGGCCAAGGGCCTGCAGGCCTGGTACGGTGCCGCGCAAATCCTGTACGACGTGGACCTGGACGTGCGCCGGGGCGAAGTGGTTGCGCTGATGGGCCGCAACGGCGCAGGCAAATCCACCACGCTCAAGACGCTGATGGGCATGCTGGCCAAGCGCAAGGGCAGTATCCAGTTCATGGGCAAGGACCTGTCCAGAACCGACCCGCACGACGCTGCCCGCCTGGGCCTGGGCTTTGTGCCCGAAGACCGCCGCGTGTTCACCGACCTCACGGTGATGGAGAACCTGGAAGTGGGCCGCCAACCCTCCCGCACCTGGCCCGACGGCACAGCCGCCCCGGTGTGGACGCCCGAGCGCCTGTTCAAGCTCTTCCCCAACCTGGGCGAGATGCCCCAGCGCCCCGGTGGGCGCATGAGCGGCGGCGAACAGCAAATGCTCACCGTGGCCCGCACGCTCATGGGCAACCCCTACCTGGTGCTGCTGGACGAGCCCTCTGAAGGTGTGGCGCCCGTCATCGTGGAGCAGATGGCGCACATGATCCTGGAGCTGAAAGAGCAGGGCGTGAGCATCCTGTTGTCCGAGCAGAACATGCACTTTGCCGAGCTGGTCTCCGACCGCGCCTATGTGCTCGAAAAGGGCCAGATCCGTTACCAGGCCAGCATGGAAGAGCTGGCCGCCAACGAAGAGGTGCGGCGCGCCTACCTCAGCGTGTGAAGCAGAAGTTCCCCGGCCCCGGCCCTACCGGGCCATGGCCGATGTGTCAGTGCGTTCCCAACCGGAGTGTTCACCATGCAAACTGCGCAACGTCGTCGCTTTCTTCTTCAATCGGCCGCGCTTACCGTGGCCGGGGCCAGCTTCCCCGCCAGCTGGGCGGCAGGCAAGATCAAACCCGGTGAGCGAGCGGCGCTCATCGTGGTCGATGTGCAGAACTGTTTTGTCCCCGGCGGCACGCTGCCCGTGGCCAAGGGGGATGAGGTGGTGCCCGTCATCAACCGCATTGCCACAGCGTTTGAAAACGTGGTGGTCACGCAGGACTGGCACACCCAGGGCCACGCCTCTTTTGCCAGTGCTCACGCGGGCAAGAAGCCGTTTGAAACCACCAAGCTGAGTTACGGCCAGCAGGTGCTGTGGCCCGACCATTGCGTGCAGGGCACCGACGATGCCGCCCTGCACAAGGACCTCCAGGTGCCCAAGGCCCAGGTGATCCTGCGCAAGGGCTTTCACCAGCATGTGGACAGCTACTCGGCCTTTGAAGAGGCCGACCGCAAGACCTCCACCGGCCTGGCGGGCTACCTCAAGCAGCGTGGCATCAAGACCGTGTTTGTCACCGGCCTGGCCACCGACTTCTGCGTGGCCTGGACGGCGCTCGACGCCAAACGCCTGGGCTTCGAAACCTATGTGGTCGAAGATGCGACCCGCGCCATCGACCTCAACGGATCGCTCGACGCGGCCTGGAAAAACATGAAGGCCAAGGGTGTCAAACGCATCCAGTCCAGCGACATCGATGTCGCCTGACGGCGCACCGCCCCGGTGCTTCGGCGCCGGGGTTTGACGGATTCACAACACCCCGCAGAAATGGTTGCGCAGCCGCTCCGCTTGCAGGGAAACTTGCGCCTTTGATGTAAGGAGCGTTTCATGAAATGTCGTGGGATGGAGGAGGGGGGCATCGACCGCCGTGCGGTGCTGACAACCCTGGCCGCCGCTGCTCTGGGAGCCGCAGGCCCGGCAGCTGCCGAGACCGGGGTGACAGACACCCGCATCAAAGTAGGCCAGTCGGCCGTGTTCACCGGCCCGGCCAAGGATTTCGGGGTGGACTACAAGGCCGGCATTGCGCTGGCGTTCGACAAGGTGAACAAGACCGGCGGCGTGCAGGGGCGCACGCTGGAGCTGGTGTCGCACGACGATGCTTACGAGCCCAAGAAGACGGCCGAAAACACGGCCAAACTCATTGACGAAGACAAGGTGTTTGCCCTGATCGGCTACGTGGCCACCGGAAACCTCATCGCCGCCATGCCCCTGGCCGAAAAGGCGGGCGTGCCCATGTTCGCGCCGCTGGTGGGCACCACCTCGTTTCGCACCACGCACAACCGCTACCTGTTCCACGTGCGCGCCAGCTACGAGACCGAGCTGCGCAAGATCGTGGGCCACCTCGCCACGCTGGGCATCAACAACATCGCCGTCATTTACCAGAACAGCGCGTTTGGCAAATCCAACCTCGACACCTGCCTGCAGATCGCCCAGGGCCTGAAGGTCAAGGTGGTCGATTCCGTGCCCATGGAGATCGCCGCCACCGACGCCAAGCCCCAGGTGGCGCAGCTCACCAAGGCCCAGCCGGGCGCGGTGGTGATGATCATGGCGGGCAAGATGGTGGAGGTGTTCCTGCGTGACTACCGGGCGGCGGGCGCGGCGTCGCCGCTGTACACCATCTCGGTGGGTATCACTGACGCACCGGGGTCTGCCCAGCGCCTGAACGGCGGCATCGAAGGGCTGGTCACGGCCAGCATCGTGCCCTCGCCGCAGGCCAGCCGCCTGGCCATCGTGGCCGACTACCGCAGGGACCGCGCGGATGCAGGCGAAAAAATCGACAGCTACACCATGCTGGAGGGCTATATCGCCGCGCGCGTGTTTGTGGAGGGCCTCAAGCGTGCAGGCAAAGCCCTCACGCGTGAAGGCTTCATCAAGGCCATGGAAGACATGGGCACCACCAAGATCGGCGACTTTCCGCTGCAGTACGGCCCGAACAACCACAATGGCTCCAACTTTGTGGACCTGGAGATGTACACGCGCAGCGGGTCGCTGCGACGCTGAGAACAACCCACCGAGACATGCACGCGCCCGCTTCACCCTCCCCGGTCGTCGTTAATGGCCAGCCGTTTGCCGTGCCGCAAAGCACTTTGGCCAGCGCCACGTTGCTGCACGTGCTGCGCAACGACCTGTCGCTCAACGGCCCCAAGTACGGCTGTGGCCTGGGGCAGTGCGGGGCGTGCACGGTGCTGGTGGATGGGATTGCCGCGCGGGCCTGCGTGATCCCGGCGCAGGGCGTGGCGGGCCGCGAGGTGACCACGCTGGAAGGGCTGCCCGGGCGCTGCAGCCGCACCGCAGGACTTCACCCGGTGCAGCAGGCCTTTGTGGATGAGCAGGCCGCGCAATGCGGCTATTGCCTGAACGGCATGGTGATGATGGCCGTGGCCTTGCTGGAGCGCAATCCTGACCCCGACGAAGCGGCAGTGCGCCGCGAGCTGTCGGGCAACCTGTGCCGCTGCGGCACGCATGTCGAAATCATCCGCGCCGTGCTGCGTGCGGCCCAGTTGATGCGCGAGGCCCAGGCATGAACACGCCTCCATCCCTGCGCGCCCACAGCCCGCTCACCCGCGCCGACTTCCATGCTGCCCGGGGCGTGCTGCTGGTGGTGCGCAACCCACCGCCGGCACCACCGCCCGTCAAGGGCCAGCCCGCGCTGGTGGCGGGCAACCCGGCCGAGGGCGTGGAGATACTGATCGCCGTGTGGGACGACGGCAGCGTGACCGCGCTCAACGGCCATGTGGACCTGGGCACCGGCATCCGCACCGCACTCGCGCAGATCGTGGCCGAAGAACTGGACGTGCCCTTGGCGCAGGTGAACATGGTGCTGGGCGACACCACCCGCGCGCCCAACCAGGGCGCCACCATCGCCAGTGCCTCCATCCAGATCCACGCCAAGCCCCTGCGCATCGCCGCTGCGCAGGCGCGCCACTGGCTGGTGGCCCAGGCCGCAGAGCGGCTGGGCGTGCCAGTGGATCAATTGCAGGTGCGTGCGGGGATCGTGCAGGTCACTGCAGACCCATCGCGCCAAGTGGCCTACGGCGCGCTGCTGGCGGGCGCGCACACCACGCTGGATCTGGTGGACGCCACGCCCACCAAGGCCGCCGCCGATTACACCGTGGTCGGCCAGTCCGTGCCACGCGTGGACATCCCCGCCAAGGTCAGTGGCGAGCTGGTGTTTGTGCACGACATGCGCGTGCCCGGCATGCTGCACGGCCGCGTGGTGCGCCCGCCGTATGCGGGGGCCGACCATGGCGACTTCATCGGCAACACGCTCGAATCGGTGGACCAGCAGTCCATCGCCCACATCCCCGGCATCCGCGCCGTGGTGGTGATCCGCGAC
Organism: Acidovorax sp. GW460-11-11-14-LB4; assembly: GCF_059423685.1. Lineage (NCBI taxonomy): Bacteria > Pseudomonadati > Pseudomonadota > Betaproteobacteria > Burkholderiales > Comamonadaceae > Acidovorax > Acidovorax sp. GW460-11-11-14-LB4. The sequence goes on from NZ_JBWKYJ010000025.1 coordinate 35,053, forward strand.
TTTGTGGGCATCGTCGCCGAGCGCGAGGAGCAGGCTGAGCAGGCGCTGCGCGAGCTGAAAGTGCGCTGGAAGGACTGGCCCGGCTTCCCGCGCCAGGACAGCGCCGAGGCGCTGGAACAGGCCATCCGCGCCAACCCCGCCACGCAGCGCCGCCTGGTGGACGAGGGCGATGTGGATGGCGCCCTGGCCGCGCTGTCTGCCGACGGCCAGCCCATGCCGCGCACCTATGTGTGGCCCTACCAGATGCATGGCTCCATCGGCCCATCGTGCGCGGTGGCCGAATGGCGCAGTGATGACAGCACAGGCCGCCCGCGCATGACGGTGTGGGCGGGCACGCAGAACCCCCATGTGCTGCGCGCCGACCTGGCCCGCCTGATGGGCTTGGCCGATGTGGACATCGACCTCATCCGCATGGAGGCCGCAGGCTGCTATGGCCGCAACGGGGCCGATGATGTGGCCGCTGATGCCGCGCTGCTCTCGCGCGCCGTGGGCGCGCCGGTGCGCGTGCAGCTCACGCGCGAGCAGGAGCATTTGTGGGAGCCCAAGGGCACGGCGCAGCTCATGCAGGTGCGCGGCGGGCTCAAGGCCGATGGCACCGTGGCGGCGTACGACTTTGAAACGTCCTACCCCTCCAACGGCGCGCCCACGCTGGCCCTGCTGCTCACCCGCGCCATCGAGCCTGTGGCCCAGGCCTACGAGATGGGCGACCGCACCGCCCGCCCGCCCTACCAGTACGACAACCTGCGCGTGGCCGTCAACGACATGCCGCCCATCGTGCGCGCGTCCTGGCTGCGCGGCGTGTCGGCCCTGCCCAATTCGTTTGCGCACGAGTCGTATGTAGACGAGCTGGCCACGGCGGCGGGTGTGGACCCGGTGCAGTTTCGCCTGCAGTTGCTGAACGACCCGCGCGCTGCCGAGCTGGTGCAGGCCACGGCCGAAAAGGCGGGCTGGATTCGCCGCACCGGCCCGCAACAGCGCCCGCTAGATGGGGATTGGGTGCAGGGCCAGGGCTTTGCCTACGCTCGCTACATCCACAGCAAATGGCCCGGCTTTGGCGCCGCCTGGGCGGCATGGGTGGCCGATGTGGAGGTCAACAAAAAGACCGGCGAGGTGCACGTGCGCCGCGTGGTCGTGGGGCACGACGCGGGCCTGATGGTGAACCCCGCCGGTGTGGAGCAGCAGGTGCACGGCAACGTGCTGCAGACCACCAGCCGCGCGCTCAAGGAGCAGGTGACGTTCGAGCCCGTCAAGCAGGCCGTGGACAACCGCGAGTGGGGCAGCTACCCCATCCTGAGCTTTCGCGAGGTGCCGGTCATCGAGGTCATGCACATGCCCCGGCAGGACGAGGCGCCGTTGGGCTCGGGCGAGTCGTCCTCCGTGCCGGGCACGGCAGCGATTGCCAACGCGATTTTTGATGCGACGGGCGTGCGCTTCCGTGCGCCGCCCTTCACGCCCGAGGTGGTGCGCGCCGGGCTCAACCCACTGCCCGGCGGCGCAGGTCAAGCGGCTGCGGGCAGCACCCCACCCACTGAGCAGGCCGAGGTATTGCCCACGCTGGAGCTGCCCGCACCCACGGTGTCCGCCAGCGCCACATGGCCCGCCAAACGCAGCCCCTGGGCCCGCGCGCTGGCCCTGGTTGCCGGTGGCATCGCCATGGGTGCCGCGCTGCTGGGCTGGCGCCCCTCCATCGCGCCCGTGGTGCAGACGGCGGGCGCGTCGGTCTACAACGCCGCCACCATCGAGAGCGGCCGCCTGCTGGCCGCTGCGGGCGACTGCGTGGTGTGCCACACCGCCCCGGGCGGCACGCCCAACACGGGTGGCCGCGCCATGGAAACGCCATTCGGCAAGGTCTACACCACCAACCTCACGCCCGACGCCGAGACCGGCATCGGCCAGTGGTCCTTCAGCGCCTTCCAGCGCGCCATGCGCGAAGGCATCTCGCGCGATGGCAAACACCTGTACCCCGCGTTCCCTTACACGTCGTTCGCCAAGATGAGCGACGACGACCTGACCGCGCTGTACGCCTACCTCATGGCGCAACCCGCCGTGCGGGCCGAGGTGCCGAAGACCGAGTTGACCTTCCCGTTCAGCGTGCGCCCGCTCATGGCGGGCTGGAACGCGCTGTTCCACGACGCCACGCCGTTCAAGCCGGACCCTACGCGTCTGCCCGAATGGAACCGGGGCGCCTACCTGGTGCAGGGCGTGGGCCACTGCGGCGCCTGCCACACGCCGCGCAATGCGCTGGGAGCCGAGCGGGGCGGGGCTGCGTTCCTCTCGGGCACCATGGTGGATGGCTGGGAGGCGCCTGCGCTCACCGGCCTGTCGAAGGCGCCCGTGCCCTGGACGGCCGATGCTTTGTATGGCTACCTGCGCCACGGCCACAGCCCGCAGCACGGCAGCGCCTCCGGCCCCATGGCGCCTGTGGTGCGCGAGCTGGCCCACTTGCCGGACGAAGACATCCGCGCCATGGCGGGCTACCTGGCCTCGTTCACCGCGACCGATGCGGCTACCCAGCCAGCCACCCTGCCTGTGCCTGACCCCCAGCAGCGCGCCCAAGCCGCTGTGGCCCAGGCCGCTGCGCTGGCCCCGCAGCCCGGCCAGGCCCAGCGGCTGTTCGACGGTGCCTGCGCCGCCTGCCACCACGACGGTGATGGGCCGCGCCTGCTGGGCGTGAACGTGCCCCTGGCGCTCAACAGCAACCTGCACAGCGACCGGCCCGATAACCTGCTGCAGGTCATCGTGCACGGCATCCGCGAGCCCGCCGCGCGGGACATCGGCTTCATGCCCGGCTTTGGCCACGCGCTCAGCGATGCGCAGATCACCGAGCTGGCGGGCTACATGCGCCAGCGCTACGCCCCCGGCCGTCCGGCGTGGCGCGATGTGCCCGAGGCGCTGGCCCGTGTGCGGGCGGGGCCTGCACATCCGTAGCCTGACGATCTCGCAGACCCCCCTGGGCGATCGTCAACACGGTTTCGGAGCCTTGTGGTGCTGAGGCGCTAGTGGAATATGTGCAAGCTGCTATCAAAAATAGAGCGACCGCAGGTGCAGTGTTCGGCCCGACAATCGGGCTGCACCACCGTCCAGACACCATGACACCTGCCATGTCTTTGCCATCGCACAGCGCCTTGCGCACCCCGCACCGGCGCGTGCAGCGCATCGGCGGCGCCGCAACGTTGGCCCTGTGTTGCCTGGCCCTCACGGCCTGCGGGCCAGATGTGCAGGGGTCGCCCAAGCCGCCTGCGGCGTTTGGCCCCGTGCAGAGCAGCTGGTTCGGCTGCCCGTCCCTGCAAGGGGTGTACGCCTGGCCGCCGGTGGCGCCCGGTGGGGTGCGGGGCAGCCTGCCGTTTTTTACTGGCTCGGCGGAGATGCAGGTCTGGGTGCAGCAGCAGCGCGGCGAAACCACGCTGCGCACGCGCACCGTCAACCGCGCGCGCAACGTGCGCACCTCGCTCACCCGCCAGTGGAGCCTGGTCACCTACAGCGGCGCACAGGCCCGCTGCAGCTCCGGCATGCTCGACCTGGCTCCGCAGACCGCGCCGACCGGCAACGAGCCGGGGACCTCTGGCGTGCTGCAAGGGTTCCGGATGGCGCTGCTCAAAGACGGCGGCCTGGCTGTGGGCAAGCGCACGCTCACTACCGGCAACAAGGGCTCGTACTTTTCGTGGGGTGGGCAGTCCTACGGCAGCTACGACGCACCCGATGTGGAGACCTGGACCTGGTTCAAGCTCGCCCGCACTGCAGCGGGGGACAGCGAGCCGCCGGTCATCGACGCCTACACGCCCGGGGCCACCTCTCCATAAGCCCCTTGGTTGCAGAGCGGCGCGCGAAAAAAGCCGCGAACTTCCCCTTTTATCGCGCTACCGCCTGCGTTGCCACCTCGGCACAGTGACATCGGGGCTTGGTCCATGGTGGGGCAGGCCCGGGCGCCCGGCTCTTTGTGTCGTGGCAGGTGCCCATGTCATCGGCCAGCCACGCGGCGGCCGCCCACTGTTGCCGTTCAAGGAGAAGACCATGCCCGCTAGCGAAATCGAAATCCACGCGATCGTGCTGCGACTGCTGCGTGAAGGCTATGCCGCCCTGACCGCCGCCCAACGCCGGGTGGTGGACACGCTGATGGCGGTGTGCTGACGCGCGCCTGCGAGCTGTTCGAAGGCCCACGGGACTGTTCGCGATCTGTTTGAAGCCTTTTGGGCCGGATGCGCTAGTGTCCATTGCCTGAGGCGCTATTAAAAATGTAGTGATTGCAGCGCGGCCTGCATCGCCTGCGCAATCAGGCGCATGTCGTGGTCGCTGACGGCAAACAACCCAAAGCGGAACTTGCTACCCCAGCGCTGGCGGTCGTCCACAAACTCGAAGTCGTCCAGCAGCGGCGCAATCGCCGCCTCACGCGCAGGTACATAGGCCACATCCCGGCGCGAGGGCACAAACCCACCGCCCATGTCAAACGCATACGGCGCACCCGGCAACACGATGCCGATGGAGACAAACGCCTGCAGCCGGTCCTTGCCGCCCATCGTGACGGTGGGCGCGTAGTACGCCACACGGTCGCCGGGGCGTATGCGCTGCAGGGGCGCCACCTTGCCGTGGCATACCTGCATGTAGCCCGCGCCTGGCGTGGCGCAGCCCCGGCGGGCGTGCTGGGCGCAGGCCACCGCGATCCAGTTGCGGCGCGGGGCGGCTGCAGGGGGCACTGCCGACAGGGGCATGTCGTTGCGCGCAGGCTCGGCATCCGGCCAAAGGGGGTGTTGCAGCAGGGCGTCGGTCATGAGAAAAGCTCCGGGTCAAAGAAGCCACCGATGGTGCGGGCCCGCTGCTGACACCGCAGTGTCAGTACCTTTGCAGCATCCCTGTGCGCAGCGCAACGCCTCAGACCAGCTGCCCCCACTGCCACAGCGCAAACCCGCCCAGCAGCAGGGCCGACGCCCGGTTGATGCGCAGGCGCCAGGCGGGCGTAAAGCGCTGCCGCTGGTAGGCAATCGCACTGGTCAGCAGCAGCCACCAGGCGGCAGAGCCCACCAGCACCCCCGTCACCATCCACAGCGGTGACGGCAGGCTGGGCCGGCCGCCACCCAGCGCGCCAAACACCGCAATGAACGACACGATGGTGGCCGGGTTGGCCAGCGTCAGCGCGAACGTGCCCGCCGCCAGGCCCAGCAGCCCCCGCGCGTCGGGTGCCGGGGCGGCGGTGTGGGCCACCGGCGCATGCCAGGTGCGCCAGGCCAGCACCAGCAGCAGTGCGCCGCCGCCCAGTGCCAGTGGCGTTTTGGCCTGCGTCAGCCCGTCGATGAGCCAGCGCACGCTGAAGGCGCCCACGGCGCCATACACCGCATCGGCCGCAGCAGCGCCCAGGCCCGTAGCCAGCCCGGCCGCCAGGCCCCGCTCCAGCGTGCGTTGCATGGTCAGCAGGCCGATGGGGCCCACAGGGGCCGCGATGAGCACGCCGATGACGGCGGCTTGCAGAAACACGGTGATTGATGTGAGGTCCATGCACCGATGCTAGGGCGGCTGTTGGCGGTGGAGAATGCAGAAAATTCGGAGAATCCCGCATTGGGTTTCGTTTTTTTCTGTGCCCATCGAGAAAGGCTTGTATGGAAGTCGATGACAAAGCCTGGCGCCTGATCAGCGCGCTGCAGGCCGATGGCCGCGCCTCGCTCAAGGAACTGGCCGAGGCCGTGGGCCTGTCGGTGCCCGCCACGCTGGAGCGCCTGCGCCGCCTGCAAGAGGCGGGCGTGGTGCGCGGCGTTCATGCCGACATCGACCCCGCCAAGGTCGGCTACGGTGTGCGCGCGGTGGTGGGCATCAACGTGCCGCAGCCCGGCAAGAAGGCGCTGATCGACAAGCTGCGCCAGTCGCCCCAGGTGCTTGAGTGCCACCACGTCAGCGGCAACGACTCGTATGTGATGCAGGTCGTGGCGCGCGACCTGCCCGACCTGGAGCGCTTTCTGGGCGACATCAACGGCTATGGCGAAACGCGCACATCCATCGTGTTCTCCACGCCCATCCCGCTGCGTGGCCTGGCCCGGCCGGAGGCGGGCTGACCCACACCTCAGAACGTGATCTTTACCGACGCCGCACTGCGCTGCGCGTCGCCATGGAACACGGCCTCTATGTTGTTGCCATCCTGGTCCAGCACAAACGCCGCGTAGTAGCCGGGGTGGTAAGAGCCTGTTCCAAGTCTTTTTGAAGTCGCACAAGTACCTTGCCGGGATGGGATGCAAGACGCGGGGCGCAGCCGATAGCCCGTGCTATCGGCAAGCGCCGTAACGCCGCAGACCGCCCGGCAAGGCACTTGCCCGCAGGGTTGGAGTGAAATCGGGCGATTGGACGCCCCGGCTGCTTGCATGGGCACGAGCCCATGCGGCGCATCCGAAGCATCCACTCATCCCGATTGCACTCCAATGCGATCTCCAAAAAGACTTGGAACAGGCTCTTCGCTCGCCCGGCGCGCCGTTGTCGGTGCCGCCGTGGGCCAGCGCAGCTTGGTAGAACGCATCCACCATCGCCCGGTCCCGGGCCTGAAATGCCAAGTGATGGCGGCCTGTCAGGTGGCCCTGCGCGGCAGGGCTGTCGGCTGACGACACAAACAGCTCGTCCGCCCAGAAGTAGCCCTCGTCCGCCCCGCCCATGGGCACCTGCAGGGCCTCCAGCACCGCCGTGTAGAAGGCCTGGCTAGCTGCCAGGTCGCGCACGACCAGCTGCACATGGTCAAACAGCCTGCCCCGGTGGATTTCTTGCGCTTCCATGCTGTGCTCCTTTCGTAGACCGTCGGTGCGTTGTGGCTTCAAGCCAGCGCGTGCAGACCCACGCGGTTGCCATCCAGGTCGTGGATGTGCGCAAAGAAGCCCATGCCCGGCGGCAGCGCCTGGCGCGGCAGGGCCACGCGGCCGCCCTGGGCCACCGCGCGGTCCAGCGCAGCGTCGAGCGAGGGCGATGCGTCCAGGTACACCAGTGTGCCGCTGCCCGACACCTGGGGCGCCGTGGGGCCCATCATCAGCGCGCCGCCTGCACCATCGGCTTCGGGGTCGTAGGCAAACACGGCGCCTTCGCTCGGGCCCATGTTCTCGCGGCGCATGGGCTGGCCCAGCACGGCTTCGTAAAAGGCCTGGGCGCGGTCCAGCTGGGTGGTGGGGATTTCAAACCAGGCGATGGCGTTTTTCATGAAAGGCTCCTTGTCGTTCAATGGGTGATGGAAAGAAAGAAGCCCCGATGGTGAGCGGGGGCTGCTGACAGCGGAGTGTCAGCAGCCTGTCACCCCGCATCACATTGCCGGAGCGGGCGCGGACGCCGCCACCTGCGCCCGAAACGCACGCGGCGACAGCCCCGCATCGCGCGTGAAAGCGCGGGTGAAGTACGCCGGGTCGGCATACCCCAGCGTGTAGGCAATGGTGGCCACGCCCAGGTGCGTGTAGGCCAGGTTGCGCCGCGCCTCGCGCATCAGGCGCGCCTCAATCAGCCGCTGGGCCGACACGCCCGTGGCAGCACGCGCCACGCGGCTCAGGTGCGTGGGCGACACGGCCAGCGCCCGCGCGTAGTCGGCCACCTGCCAGTGCTCCAGAAAATGCGCCTCGATCAGCGCCTCCAGCCGCTGCACCAGGCTGGACTCTGGCGCGTGGGTGTCGTCCGGGCTGTGCTCGTCCATCGCGCGCGCCACCCAGCCCAGCAGCGTGGCGCTCAGGCCCCGCAGCACCAGCGCACGCGCCTTGGCGCGGCCCGAGAACTCCTGCCAGACCTGGCCCATGGCCTGGTGCAGCTGTGGCGGCGCAGGCGCCACGGCGGGCCGCGCCAGGTCGCGCCGCACATCGCCCACGCGCACAAAAATCTCGTCCATCAATTCATCGGCCAGCGTGGCCACCCAGCCCTGCGTGTGCTGCGTAAAGCGGAATGCGTGCACATGCCCCTGTGGCACGTTGATGAGTGCACCGGCAAACAGCGGCACCCGCTCACCATCCAGGTGCGCCACGCCCCCGCCTGACGTGATCAGCAGCACCTGGTGCAGCCGCGTGTGCCGGTGCGGCGCCAGCTCCCAGTCGTGCAGCGCCGATCGCTCGGCAATCGTCTCGCAGTGCAGCACATCGGGCAGGTGCTGCGACTCGCCGAACAGGCTGTACGAGTGGATGGTTCCGATGTTCGAAAAGTGCATGTTCTGGCTCCATCCGTCCATTCAACGCGGCGACTGTGCCACGTATCTTTGGGTGGTCGTTTTGACCCATGTCATCAACCCAACAGAGCGGCTCACACAACTCAGCGAAGCGGCCCTGGCTAGGCGTCCTGCCGCAGACAGTACAAGCAGTACGGCAAGGCGGGACAACAACGCCAGGGGAGTTTTGTGAGCCGCTCGCCACAAAGGAGACACCATGAAAACCCAGGTTTGCATCATCGGCGGAGGCCCCTCGGGCCTCATGCTCTCGCAGCTCTTGCACCTCAAGGGCATCGACACCATCGTGCTGGAGCGCCAAAGCCGTGAATACGTGCTGGGCCGCATCCGCGCCGGCGTGCTGGAGCATGGCTTTGCCGCACTCATGCGCGAGGCCCAATGCGGCGAACGCATGGACCGTGAAGGCGAGATCCACGACGGCTTCATCATTGCCCACGACGGAAAAATGGACCGGGTCGATTTGCACAAGTACAGCGGCGGTAGCTCCGTCGTGGTGTACGGCCAGACCGAGCTGACGCGCGACCTGTACGAAGCGCGTGACCGCATGAAGGGCGTCGTCATCCACAACGCCGAAGACGTGCAGCCGCACGACCTGAAAAGCGCCAACCCGTACGTGACCTACCGCAGTGGCGACGAGGTGGTGCGCATCGACTGCGACTTTGTCATCGGCGCCGACGGCTTCCACGGCGTGAGCCGAAAGTCCATCCCGCGCGACGTGCTCAAGGAGTATGAAAAGGTCTACCCCTTCGGCTGGCTAGGCGTACTCTCGCGCACCAAGCCCGTATCGCCCGAGCTGATCTACGCCAAGCACGAACGCGGCTTTGCGCTGTGCTCGCTGCGCTCGCAGGTGCTGAGCCGCTACTACATCCAGGTGCCGCTGACCGACAACGTGGAAGACTGGTCCGACGAAGCCTTCTGGGCCGAGCTGAAACGCCGCCTGCCCGCCGAGGTGGCCGCCCAACTCATCACCGGTCCCTCCATCGAAAAGTCCATCGCCCCCCTGCGCTCCTTTGTGGCCGAGCCCATGCGCTACGGCAACCTGTTCCTGGCCGGCGATGCCGCCCACATCGTGCCGCCCACCGGCGCCCGGGGCCTGAACAGCGCCGCATCGGACATCTACTACCTGTACCACGCCATGGTCTCGCACTACAAGGATGGCGACAGCACCGGCTTGGAAAAATACTCCGAGAAGGCCCTGGCCCGCGTGTGGAAGGCCCAGCGCTTCTCGTGGTGGATGACGACCATGCTGCACACCTTCCCCGAGTCACTGGCCTACGACCAGAAGCTGCAGGACACGGACCTGGCGTACCTGTTCTCGTCCGAGAAGGCGCTGGGGTCGCTGGCAGAGAACTACGTGGGGTTGCCGTTCTGAGCGCCCGGCAGTAGCACTGCCACCCAATCAAAGGCCTGCATGGGATTCCCTCATGCAGGCCTTTTTTGTATGTGACCGGTCGGCGTTGTGTGCAAGTGGTGCTCCGTCTGCTCACGCGGCGCGCCCTACGGCCTGCGCACTGCGGCCCCCTGCGGGCCCCAGACAATGCCACTTTTCATGCAGCCGCCCGGCACGGCAATTGCCATCTGCTACGGAAAATTTAGGCAGAACTGATGCTTACGCCCGTACAGCAGGCCCGATAGCATCGCACCAAGTTTTCAGATCATTGGCCCCGTGCTGTCGATGTGCAATTCGACGATGGCTTGAACACGATGAAGCTGCAGACGCAGCGTTTTGAGGCGCTGCACTGGACGGCAGTGAGTGCCCATCAGCAACCAGGAAAGCCATCACAAATGGATTGGGTCCCGATAGTCTTCATCACCTTCAAGGTGCTCGTGTTTGGCACCTGCATGTTCTACGCCATCAAGTGGCACCATGACCAAGGGAAGAAGGCGAAAGAAGAAGCGAGCAGATTGCAGGCGCCAACTGACCGCACGCCGGGCGCTTCGGAATAGGTAGGCAATGCTCCGCGTTCATGTGCCCGGCGCTTCCCCTGGCAGGTGACGACTACGCTGCACACTTTCCTAGAGTTGCTGTGCCAACGACCAGAAGCTGCAGGAAGCCTTTTCATGTGACCGTACCGGTCCCCCTATGTACCCCTGCTAGCGATCGTTCAGTCGGGCAGCTCGGCTAGGACTCTCTTGGCTCTTGGCTTAGCATCTAAGACTAGGCGAAAAGGTGCGTCGAGCTGAATGTCCGAAATTAGATTAAGCATGTTTGGACTGCCCTGTGGGATATGCGGCACCCTCTCGCTCGGACACTCCGGAGCGAATGACAAGGGGAAGATATGGCGACGAAAACCAAGATGAGGTCGGTTGCGATGACAGGATCGCTATTCGAGGAGAACTATCTTGTCCGCACACTCGGACGCATAGCTCAGGACTCCGAGGTCGCGCTCACGGAACTTGTTGCCAATGCGTGGGATGCAGGCGCCTCTCTTGTGGATTTGACGATCCCTCCGACCAATGCGCTTGTATTGACGGTAGAGGACGATGGGCATGGCATGACCGCGTCTCAGTTTAAGGGTCGTTGGATGAAGCTGGGCTACGACCGCATCAAGCATCAGAGCACGATGGTCGAGTTCCCGCCGGAACGCAAGGGCTGGCGTCGGAAAGCCTACGGCCGTAATGGTGTTGGGCGCCATGGGCTGCTGTGTTTTGCCGACCATTATTCGGTTGAGACTTGGCGCGAGGACAAAGGGGCAAGTTTCGACATCGGTACCAATAGTGAGGAGAACCCTTTCAAGATCGAAAAGGAGGGGGCTTTTATCAAAAAGGGACACGGTACTAAAGTCTCTGTCGTCGTCATGCGGCATTTGCCGGACCCGGACGCCATCCGCGCGATTCTGGCTGCGCGCTTCGTCCATGATCCGCAGTTCGTTGTTCGGGTCAATGGGGAGTCCGTTGCCCTGGCGGATCAGACGGGCCTCATCGAACAGACGCCATTGCAGATCGACGGATGCCCAGGAGCGGAGGCCTACGTTGTGGACTCGACGCGGTCGAACAGGTCAACGCTCTATCAAGGTATCGCTTTCTGGGTGAATGGCCGTCTTGTCGGTATGCCGAGTTGGGTAGTCGGATCTGAGGCCGTGATTGATGGCCGCGCCCGCTTTGCGAAGCGTTATTCGATCGTTATTAAGGCCGATGATGGTTGGCTGACCGAGGTCGAGCAAGACTGGGTTCGATTCAAAAGTAACAAGAAAGTCGATGCTCTTTTCGAGGCTGCTCGCGAGTACGCCAAGAGGGTCTTCGCGCAGCTCTCTGCGACGCTGGTTGAGGAAAGCTCCGAAGAGGCCCTCGTCAAAAACCGTGAAGACTTTAAGGAACTCTCACCGTTGGGCCGTGCCGAGGTCGCCAGCTTCGCTCGCGATTTGGTGAAGTCCACGCCCACCGTTTCACAGGACGTTCTTTCCGCGGCGGTGCAGGCATTGATTAATATCGAAAAGGCCCGTGGCGGCGCAGCTTTACTTGAAAAGCTCACAAGGCTTGATGAGTCAGATATTGAAGGGCTTGATCGGCTGTTGAGCCAGTGGACCGTCCGCGACGCGCTTTCGGTGCTTGACGAAATTGATCATCGCCTAGCGGTGATCGTGGCTATCGAGAAACTTGCTGGCGATGAAACTTCCGACGAGCTACACACTTTGCATCCGCTGGTGACGCAGGCCCGATGGCTGTTTGGCCCCGAGTTCGACAGTAGTGAATACTCATCCAACGTGAGCTTGCGAACGGCCGCCGAGAGAATCTTTAAGAAGCGATTGTCCAGCGAAGCGTTCATAAACGCCAAGCAGCGTCCCGACATCATGACCCTTGCCGATGCGACTTGTTCGATCGTTGGCACGGAGGGTTTCGATGCTGCCGACCCAACGCTCACACGGATTCAAAACGTCCTGATTATTGAGTTGAAGAAAGGGCACTCCGCGATCGGCCGAGAGGAGATGAACCAGGGCAATGGCTATGTGCAGGACTTTCTCGGCAGCGGCGCACTCGATGGTACGCCGATGTTCCGCGCTTTCGTTGTAGGCCACGAGATCACTGCGAAGACCACCCGTGAAATTGAACTCAAGGAAGATGGTGTCCTGCGCGGGCGAGTGCAGGCAGTGACCTATGGCCAGCTAACACGGTCTGCTCATCAACGGCTGTTCCGTTTGAAGGAACGTATTCCCGCCCGGTATGAAGACGTGTCTGGCGCAGATCTGTCTGCGAAGGTCATGCAGACCCCGTCGCAGGCTAATCTTCAGTAGCAATGCCGCCATGTTCTTCCCAAGCGGCCGTAGCGTCGTCCGCAGCCATTTCTTCAGCACCTGTCACAGCACCCTCGCATCACACGTCTTGGTAGCAGGAGGCCGATATCGCCCTCCGCCCAACATTCAACGTGAAGGAACTGCTGTATGAATCGCGCTGTCTGGTTCAACGTATCGCCCGAGGGTGCCAAGGCTATCGGGACGCTGCACCACTTTGTCACCCAGGGCACGAGCCTGCCCAGCTTGCTGACGCACCTGGTCTTTCTGCGCGTGTCTCAGATCAATGGGTGCGCGCACTGCATCGACATCCACACGCGTGACTTGCTGGCCGAAGGAGTATCGGTGGAGAAGGTGGTGCTGGTGCCTGTGTGGCATGAGGCGGCGTATCTGTTCTCCGAGCAGGAGCGCGCCGCGCTGGCCTGGGCCGAAGAGGTGACCCGCGTGAGCGAGACCCATGCCTCCGATGAAGCCTATGCGGCGGCACTGGCCGTGTTTGGCGAGAAGGACCTGGTGGAGCTGACGCTCACGATTGCCGCCATGAACGCCATCAACCGCATGGGCGTCAGCTTTCGCATGAAGCCTCGCGCCAAGGCGTAAAAGGAAAAGAAAAAAGGAAGCCCGGCTTGCGCCGGGCTTCCTGCTTTTCAAGCGCTGAATGGATCACTTGCAGCTGAAACTGCTTGCACTCTCCACATCCCCCGTGCCGTTGTAGCGGGCCACCTTGGGGTACACGCACAGCGGCCGGGTGCGGTTGGCGGACCAGCTGGCGGGCAGCTCGGTGTTGACCACATTGGCGCCTGCGCCGCGTGCCTTGGCGGTCACGCTGTCGGGGGCTTTGCCTTGTTCCACCCAGGCCACCAGCGGGGCCAGCATGTCGAACTGGTCGGTGGCGGGGCCGCCGGAGCAGTGGTTCATGCCGGGCACCAGGAACAGGCGGGCAAAGGCGTCGGCCTTGCCGCTGTGGTTGGCCTGCAGGCGGTCCATCCAGTTGGCGGTGTCCATGGGCGAGAACACGCCGTCGGCCACGCCGTGGAAGACGATCATCTTGGCGCCCCGGTTCTTCAGGGCGCTCAGGTCGGCTTCGTTGGGCGGGGTCATGTACGACCAGGGCGACTCGGTGTACGTGGTGTTGGTGGCGAACATCTTGGGGTAGTCGGTCTCCATGCTGAAGTTCAGCGCGTACTGCATGCCGGGGATGGCGGTGAATGCGGCCACGCTGGATGGGGGCGACGTGAAGATGAAGGCCACTGCACCTGCGTCGCGCGTGGCGGGCGCGCCAAAGTGCCACGATGCAAAGTTGGCGCCCGCAATGCCGGGGTCGAACCAGGTGCCGGTGTACAGCGCTTCGCCCTTGCTGTTCTTGGGGCCGGCAAAGATGCTGGCCAGCACGCCCTTTTGCTCGCTGGTGATGCAGCTGCCGTCGCGCGCGCCGGTGCAGGTGGGCACGTCGGTTTGCAGGTTGAAGGCGGCCTGGCAGGCGGCCACATCGTTGACCTGGCCGTCGGCCACGCCGTCCAGTGCGTCGCACTTGGCGACGATCTTGCTGCTGATGAGCTTGAACTCGGCCGGGCTCACGGCGGTGGTCAGGTCGGGCAGGCCGGTGGTGGCGTCTTTGGTGGACACCTTGGCGTATTGCTGGGCCTTCCACAGCTGGGTAGTGGCGGCCTTGGGCAGGTGAAAGCCGGGGTTGCCTGCCAGGATGCCGTCGTACTGGTCGGCATAGCGCGATGCGCCCACCATGGCGTGGCGGCCGCCGTTGGAGCAGCCGGCCAGGTACGAGCGGTCGGGCGCCTTGCCGTAGGCGCTCTTGATGAGGTTCTTGGCCATGGGGGTGAGGGTGCCCACGGCCTGGTAGCCGTAGTCCAGCCGGGCTTGCGGGTCCACGCCAAAGAAGGGTGTGGGTGCGCCATGGCCTGCGTCAGAGCTGAGCACTGCAAAGCCTTGCACCAGGCCGGGTGCCACGGGTGCGGCGCCGCTCACCGAGCCCAGCGCGGTGACCACGCTGCCGTCCAGGCCGCCGTTGGCCTGGTGCAGAAAGCGGCCGTTCCACTCCACGGGCAGGCGCATTTCAAAGCCGATGGCGTAGCTGGCGCCGTCCACGGGGCCGGTGCGCTCTTTCATCTTGCCTTTGACGAGGCAGTGCGCGGGCGCCTGGGTGGTCACGCCCTGCACGGTGATGGGGCCTGCGGGCACCTGTTCGGCCGAGGTGATGCGCGTGTCGGGCAACGCCAGGCTGCTGGCCAGCGTGGCGCACGACTGCAGGGTGGCCGGTGTGGCGGCGGAGAGCTGGGGCAGGGCGGCGTCGGACGAGCCGCCACAGCCCATGAGCAAGGCAGCAGCCGCTGCCGAGATCGCCAGGGGGTGGTGGGCACGCATCCGGTTTCTTCTCATCTTCAAGCGCATGGTGTTGTCTCCAGTGGTTTTTTTGAGGCGCAAGGAACCCCGCAACGTGGCCTCAACACGCTGTGGGTGGGAGATCGATGGAAGGTGTTTCGCTACTAAATCAGGAGCTGTGGGCGCATATGAATCATGCGCTTGCGGCCTCCTGCGGCCTGAATTCAAACGCCTGGGCAATGCGCTGGCGCAGGATGGTGGTGCGCAGGTCGAATTCGGGCAGCACCCACTGGGCGAAGGCCTGGGCGGGTGGGGTCCAGCGGTCTGTAGCGGCGGTTGACTGCTCGGTGCGGTGGGGGCGGGCGGAGCCGATCTGGGCCCAGGCCCATTCCAGCAGCACCAGTGCCACGGCGCGCAGGTAGTCGTCGGCCACCCAGTAGGGCAGTTCGGGGTCGGACTGGGCGGCAATCGCCAGGGTTTGTGTGATCTCCACCAGGGCATGGCGGCGCGCGCTGGCGGCGGCGCTGGGGGCTGCGCCGGGCAGTGTGGTCAGCAGCGTTGCCAGGCCTTGGCCGCCATCGGCCAGCACCTTGCGCACCAGCAGGTCGATGGCCTGGATCTCGTTGGTGCCCTCGTAGATCATGGCCACACGCGCGTCGCGCACGATCTGCTCGATGCCCCATTCACGCACATAGCCGTGGCCGCCAAACACCTGCAGGCAGGCGCTGGCGCCGTGAAAGGCCTGGTCGGTGAGTGCGGCCTTGAGCACGGGCGTGACCAGCGCGCACCAGCGCTGCGCGGCGGCGCGTTCACCCGCGTCGGCACTGTGCTTGGCCACATCGAGCTGCAGGGCCGTGTGGTAGGCCAGCACGCGGCCGCCGTCGATCCAGGCGCGCTGTGTGTGCAGGATGCGGCGGATGGCGGGGTGGTCTTGAATGAGGCTGGTGTCCTTGGCGCCGGGCGCGCGCATCTGGCGGCGCTCTGCGGCGTAGGCGCTGGCCTTTTGCCACGCGGCCTCCAGCAGGCCAATGCCTTGCAGGCCCACGTGCAGGCGGGCGGCGTTCATCATCACGAACATGGCGTTCAGGCCCTTGTTCGGCTCGCCCACCAGCCAGCCAGTGGCGTCGTCAAAGCGCATCACGCAGGTGGGGCTGCCGTGCAGGCCCATCTTTTCTTCGATGCGTTCGCAGACCACGGCGTTGCGTGTTCCATCCTGAAGCACCTTGGGCACCAGGAACAGCGACAGGCCCTTGGGCCCCGCCGGTGCATCGGGCAGGCGTGCCAGCACCAGGTGCACGATGTTGTCCGTCAGGTCGTGTTCGCCGCCGGAGATAAAAATCTTGCTGCCGTTCACCCGGGCGCTGCCGTCGGGCTGGGGCACGCCGCGTGTGCGCACCAGCCCCAGGTCGCTACCTGCGTGGGCTTCGGTCAGGCACATGGTGGCCAGCCATTCGCCGGTGGCGACCTTCTCCAGGTACTGCGCCTTGAGTTCGTCGCTGGCGTGGTGCTTGATGCATTCGTACGCGCCGTGCAGCAGGCCGGGCGCCATGGTCCAGCCGTGGTTGGCACCGGCCAGCCATTCAAACAGCACACACTCCAGCACCGCAGGCAGGCCCTGGCCGCCATCGTCGGGCGCGCAAGACAGCGACGGCCAGCCCGCTTGCCAAAAGGCCTGGTACGCATCGCGAAAACCTGCGGGGGTATGCACGCGTCCACCGTCAAAGCGGCAGCCTTCTTCGTCGCCGCTGCGCTGCAGCGGGGCGATGGCGCTGTCCACAAACTTGGCCGCCTCGTCGAGCACCTGGGCCGCCAGGTCGCCGTCGGTATCCGCAAACGGCGCCAGGCCCTGCCAGCGCGTGGGCGCCTTCAGCACGGTGGTCAGCAGGTGCTGGATGTCGGCAAGGGTCTGGCGGGCTTGCATGGTTTGCTCTCTTATTAGTAGCTGTTTGCGCTTGATGGTTGGGCGCTAGCGGCTGTTTCTTCTATTTTTTGCCATGCGGCGGCCCGGACTGGGGTGCCAGTCCGGACCTGCGGCGCAGGGGAAATCAGGACTCTGCGGTGAAGCCGATCTTCTTGATCAGCGGGCCCCAGCTGTCGTACTCGGCCTTTTGCCAGCGGGCCTGTTCTTCAGGGGTGGAGCCATGGGGCATCAGGCCCACGATGGCCAGGCTGTCGATGACCGACTTTTCCTTCAGCGCGGCGTTGATGGCGGCGTTGGCAGCAGCAATCACGGGCTTGGGCGTGGCGGCCGGGGCGTAGAAGCCAAACCATTCTTCAGTGGTCAGCTCAGGGAAGCCCTGTTCGGCAAACGTGGGCACATCCGGCACGTAGATGGAGCGCTTGGGGCCCGAGGTGGCCAGGATGCGCAGCTTGCCTGCCTTGTAGTTGGCGATGAAGTCGCCGTGCGGCGTGACCATGGCAGCCACCTGGCCGCCCACCACGTCCGTCACGCCAGGGATGGAGCCACGGTAAGGCACATGGCGCAGGTCCACACCGCTGTTGATGCCCAGCAGCGCACCCAGGAAGTGGGGCGTGGAGCCCGCGCCGGGCGAGCCGTAGCTGGCGTCCTTGGGGTTGGCCTTGGCCCAGGCCAGGAAGTCCTTCACGTTCTTCACGCTGGCGGGCACCATGGGGCCCACGGCCAGGCCGTGGTGCATGATGGCTGCGATCGACACGGGCGCGAAGTCCTTGTCGGTGTAGTTCATCTTGCTGTAAATGTGCGGGTAGTTGGCCAGGGCCGACACCTGTGCCACGGCCAGCACCGAGCCGTCTGCGGGCGCAGCTTTGAGCGTCTCCAGCGCAATGCGGCCGCCCGCGCCGGGCTTGTTTTCCACCACGCCAGGGTTCTTGCTGAACGCGCTGCCAGCCCACTTCTCGGCCACGCGGCGGGCCACGGTGTCGCCCGAGCTGCCGGCGGGGAAGCCGAAGTACACCTTCACCTGGTCCACCTGGGCATGGGCGGCAAAGGGGTGGAAGGCGCCCAGCGCGGCGCTGGCGCCAAGGGCCTGAACGAATTGACGGCGGGTGGTGGTCATGCTGATGTCTCCTGGTGTGTGTCTGACGGAAATCTCGGGGGTCAAGCTGGAGCGCTTTCGCGCCCTCTTGTTATTTACTGATGTGTGGCGCTGTTCGTTTACCGGGGCGCCATGCGCAAGGCGCCATCCAGGCGAATGACTTCGCCGTTCAGGTGGCCGTTGGTCACGATATGGCAAGCCAGCTCGGCAAACTCTTCGGGTTTGCCCAGGCGTGGCGGGAAGGGGATGCTGGCCGCCAGCGACTGTTGCACGGCTTCGGGCAGCTCCTTCATCAGCGGCGTGGCAAACAGGCCGGGCGCCACGGTGCACACGCGGATGGCGTGCTGCGCCAGGTCGCGCGCCATGGGCAGTGTCATGCCGGCCAGACCCGCCTTGGAGGCGCTGTAGGCCTGCTGGCCCACCTGGCCATCAAAGGCGGCGACGGAGGCGGTGAACATCATCACGCCACGCTCGCCGTTGTCCAGCACGGGGAGCTTGCTGCAGGCGGCGGCAAACAGGCGGCTCACGTTGTAGCTGCCGATGAGGTTGATGTTGATGACGCGCACAAAGTCTTCGAGCGGGGCGGCGCTGCCGTCGCGTTGCACCACGCGCTTGGCGCTGCCAATGCCCGCTACGTTCATGAGGATACGGGCGGGGCCATGGGCGGCAGCAGCCTTCTCCAGCGCGGCGGTCACGCTGGCGGCGTCGGTGATGTCGCAGGGGCAGGCAACGCCGCCAATGTCTGCGGCGACCTTTTCGGCCAGCTCGGCATTGCGGTCGAGCACGGCCACCTTGGCGCCCAGGCGGGCCAGTTCGCGTGCGGTGGCCTCGCCGAGGCCCGATGCGCCGCCGGTCACGAGGGCGGCTTGTCCTTGAATCTGCATGGTGGGTCTGTCCTGTTCGGGGTGGGGTTTCAGGCGCCGGGCTTGAGGATGCCCGGTGCCGTGTCGTCGTGCAAGGCCGTGACGAGCGCATCGCGGTGCTTGAGCACGGCGCGCTGGTTGACGGAGCCCTTGTCGGTGATCTCGCCCTTGTCGATGGAGGGCGGCTCGGCCATCAGCAGCGCGCGGGCCACGCGGCTGGCGCTGCCGGTGGCTTCGCGGGCCAGCCCGTCCAGCACCGCCTCGATGCGCTGGCGCACGGCGGGGTGGGCCACCACGTCGGCCCAGGGGGCGTCCGGGCCCAGGCCGGCGACTTCGCGGCAGGCGGGGGAGGGGAACAGCAGGGCGCCCACTTCCTTCATGTTCAGGCCGGTGAGCACCACGTCCTGGATGTAGGGTGCGCCCGCCACGATGATCTTGGCGCGCATGGGGCCCACGCTCACGAAGGTGCCGGTGGAGAGCTTGAAGTCCTCGGCAATGCGGCCGTCAAACGCCAGGCCCCGGTGGATGTTGTTCTCGTCGATCCACTTCACGGCGTCGCCGGTGCACAGGTAGCCTTCGTCGTCAAATGCGTCGCGCGTGGCGGCGTCGGAGCGCCAGTAGCCGGGCGTGACGTTGGGGCCGCGGTAGCGCACCTCGGTCTTGCCGTCCACCTCCACCAGCTTGAGCACCATGCCAGGCACGGGCGCGCCGATGTGGCCGGAGCGCACGTCGGGGCTGTTGCAGAACATGGCCGAGGGGGCGGATTCCGTCATCCCCAGGCCCGTACACATCACGATGCGCTCGCCAATGGCGGCCTCTTGCGTGGCGTGCAGGCTGTCCCACACGGGCTGGGCCAGGCCGGCGCCCGAGTAAAAGAACAGGCGCACGCGCGACAGCAGGTTGGCGCGCAGCTGGGCGTCGGTCTTCATGGCCTCGGCAATCATTTCAAAGCCGGTGGGCACGTTGAAGTACACCGTGGGTGCGATCTCGCGCAGGTTACGCAGGGTCTCGCCAATCAGTGCGGCGGTCG
Source organism: Acidovorax sp. GW460-11-11-14-LB4 (assembly GCF_059423685.1). Lineage (NCBI taxonomy): Bacteria > Pseudomonadati > Pseudomonadota > Betaproteobacteria > Burkholderiales > Comamonadaceae > Acidovorax > Acidovorax sp. GW460-11-11-14-LB4. The sequence goes on from NZ_JBWKYJ010000025.1 coordinate 54,681, forward strand.
GCTTGCCGTCGTCGATGTACAGCGTGCCGCCATGCATCATCGTGAGGCCGAAGTTGTGGTTGCTGCCGAAGGTGTGGTTCCACGGCAGCCAGTCCACCAGCACGGGCGATGCCTCGGCCAGCACCGGCAGCGACAGCGAGATCTGCTGCAGGTTGGCGCACCACATGCGCTGGGTGTTGATGACCGGCTTGGGCATCTTGGTGGAGCCGCTGGTGAACAGGAACTTCACGATGGTGCCGGGGCCGGTGGCGTGCATGGCCGCGTCCACCGCCGGAGTGGCGATGGTGTGGCGCAGGTTCTGGAAGGTGCCCGCCTTGCGGCCCTCCAGCGCGCCCTGGGCCAGGATCACTTCGACATCGGCCGCCACGGTGGCTGCGATGGCCTTGCCGTAGCGTGCGCCGTCGGCGGCAAACACCAGGCCGGGGGTGAGGGTGTCGATGACGTGGCGCAGCTTGTCGTAGTCCTGGCTCACGGTGGCGTAGGCGGGCGACACGGGGCAGTAGGGCACACCGGCGTAGATGCAGCCCAGCGCCAGCAGCGCGTGTTCGACGGTGTTCTCGCTCAGCACCACCACCGGGCGCTCTGCGTTCAGGCCCCGGTCCAGCAGGGCCTGGCCGATGCTGCGCGCGGCGTCGAGCGCCTGGGCGTAGCTCACATGCTGCCAGTCACCCGTCTTGCCACCGGGCAGCTGTTCGCGGCGTGCCAGAAAGCTGTGGTCGGGCGTGGTCTCCGCCCAGTGCACCAGGTAGTCCGTCACGCGGCGGGCAAAGGCGCCCAGGGGCAGGTCCGCCTGCAGGTAACGCACGCCCGGTGCACCGTCACGCAGGCTGACGCGGGTCACGCCGAAGGTCACGGGGCGGTAGCGGGCCGGGGCGAGGGGGGTGGAGAGGGCGCTCATAGGG
>NZ_JBWKYJ010000026.1:0-54512 GCF_059423685.1 Acidovorax sp. GW460-11-11-14-LB4
CCCTCCGCACCCATGCCAGCCACAAGGGCAGCTATGGCGACGTGGCCGTGGTGGGTGGCGAAGGTTTGGCGACACGCGGTATGGGCATGGCGGGCGCCGCCCTGCTCGCGGCATCGGCGGCCCTGCACAGCGGCGCGGGCCGGGTGCTGGTGGCCCTGCTGGACGATGGGCATCTGCAACTGGACATGCAGCAGCCCGAGTTGATGTTCCGCCGCTTTGACGCCCTCGCGCTCGAACAGCTCACCGTGGTATGCGGCTGTGGTGGCGGGCAGGCCATCACACGCGTGCTGCCCGAGGTCATCACCCGCGCGGCCCGACTGGTGCTGGATGCCGACGCGCTCAACACCATCGCCACCCAGGCCGCACTGCACGCGCTGGTGGTGGCACGCGGACAGCATGGACAACCCACGGTGCTCACACCGCACCCGCTGGAGGCTGCGCGCCTGCTGGGCCTGACCACAGCCGAGGTCCAGGCCCACCGGCTGGATGCCGCGCAGCAACTGGCCAACCAGTTCAACTGCGTGGCCGTGCTCAAGGGCTCGGGCACCGTGATCGCTGCACCCGACCGCGTCCCGGCCATCAACCCCACGGGCAATGCGCGGCTGGCCACGGCGGGTACGGGCGATGTGCTGGCAGGCATGGTGGGCGCCCACCTCGCCGCCGGTGCCAGCGCCTTGCGCGCGGCGAGTGAAGCGGTGTACCAGCATGGCCAGGCGGCTGATGATTGGCCAGCGCGCCAGGCGCTGACGGCCAGCGCGCTGGCGCGGCGCGTGGGCGGAAGCTGAGCCTCAGGCCAGCAAGGTCACCTTCTTGAGCGGCTTGAGCACGCTCGACGGTGTCATGCCAAAGGTCTGCCGGAACATGCGGCTGAAGTGGGCCGAATCAGAAAACTCGCCATGTAGCGCCGCGTCGGTCAGGCGCGGACTGACCGCCAGCCCCGCCATCGCCAACCGCACCTGGGACCAGACCCGATAGGTGCGCAAGCTCACGCCCATCTCGGCGCGAAACAGGTGGTTGAAACGCGATGCTGAAAGCTGGACGCCCGAGGCCAGGTCACCCCGTGCCACCCGCCCCGCCTGCGGATGGCGCAGCACATGCAGGCTGCGGACGACGCGTGGGTCGAGCGGCGCCACCTCGCTATCGAGCGGGCAACGCAGCAAGGCGGGCAGGTCGAAGTGATGCAGATAACCCTCCATGGCACTGCGCGCGCCCACCGGGACTGCGACGTCCACCACCACACCCCCCTCTTGCCCGAACAGCCCCCGCAGGCCGCGCGCCTGCGCCGAATCTGGCTCCAGGTACACCAGCGCCACCACTTCACCACAGGGGTCAAACAGGTGCTCCACCCCGGCATCGACCAACGCGCTGTGGCAGGTCTCCACACGCCCTGGCCCCCAGTGCACCGCAAACCGGCCCGAGAGCCCCATCAACAGCACCGGCGACGCATGGCAGTGCCAGCCCGTGGCTGGGATCTCCCCGACGTAGAGCGCGCGGTCAGTGCCCAGGGTCAGTGTGTTGCGTGTCGGCATAGCCCAAACCTACAAGTTTTTTTACCGAAATCTCCGTAGCCTTGCTTCTCCTGCCAGGGGGCCCGCCGGTGTGCAAGCAGGGCCCCTGACGTGTACGCAGCCATATCCCTGGAGAACGCTTCTTGAAACGCATCGCTATTTCTGTTGCAACGGCATTGATACTGGGCACAGCCGGCCTCTACTACGGGGCCCCTTCACTGTTCAAAGAGCCCCTGCTCAGGGCCAATCGCCATCTGTCTGGCCTGGAAGAAAAAACCACCAACGCGGCGATGCACACCATCCACTACCTGGACAACAGCACGCCCCCAAACCCCGCGCTGGCCGTCGACAGTGGAGCAGATGCTGGAACGCCCATTGTTCTGCTGCACGGCATTTTTGCGGAGAAGGACCATTGGGTCGATTTTGCGCGCCCCCTCACCGGCCAGTACCGGGTGATTGCCCCAGATATCGCGGGCTTTGGCGAAAGCACGCGGCGCGATGACCAAGCCTACGACTATGCCGCCCAAGCGACGCGCCTCGCCGCGTTTCTGGACGCACTCGGCTTGGCGCAAGTGCATCTGGCTGGCAACTCGATGGGTGGCACGATCGCAGCGCTCTTTGCCCTGCGGTACCCCGAGCGCGTAGCCAGCGTGGCCTTCATCGGCGCGCCCCACGGCATACGCTCGCCCCAGCCCAGCACCATGGACCGCCTCATCGACGCCGGGCACCGCCCGCTGGTGGCCCACGATGCCACCGCCTTCAAAGCAATGATGGAGTTAGTGTTTGAAAAGCGCCCCTTCCTGCCCTACCCCATCCTGCATGCCTCCGAGCAGGACGCGCTGCGCAACGCTGCATCCAACACCCGCCTGTGGGACGCGCAGCTGAAAGACCGCTATCTGCTGGAACAACACCTGGCCCGCCTGCAGCAGCACCCCACCCTGGTCCTGTGGGGCGACAGCGACCGCGTGTTCGACCGAAGCGGCCTTCAGACGATGCAGAAGCTGCTTCCGCAGGCACACATCGCCGCGCTGCCCGGCATTGGGCACCTGCCCATGATGGAAGCCCCCGCCGACACGGCGCAACGGTATGCGCGCTTTCTGGAGCAATCGAGCGCCCCTCAAGCCGCCAATCATGCACACTTCAATAAAAAATAGCCGCAAGCGCATGTTTTATATGCGCTTACAGCTATCAATTAAATAGCAATGATGAGACGAGCTGGAGGGTCTTGGTCCAGCAGCTCGACGACCTCAGCCGCGGCGTGGCTTGCGCGCTTTGCCTTTGCTGGACTTACCCGCCACCGCCTTCTTGACCGAGGCTTTGAGCGACTGGATCGGCGAACGCGCGGCCCGCTCGCGGGTCAGACCTGCCTGCTCGGTGGCAGATGGACCTGCGGCCTTGTCGGCCTTGCGTCCGCCGGACCGACCACCCGCCTTGCGGGCGCCACCACCAGCCCCCTCGGTGCCCACACCCTTGTCCTTGAGCGCGCGGCCCAGCAGCTCCACGCCTTCGCGCACCAGGCGGAAGTCGATCTTGCGCCCGTCCAGATCCACACGGCTTACCTGCACCCGCACCCGCGCGCCGATGGCGTAGCGGATACCGGTGCGCTCGCCGCGCAGCTCCTGGCGCGCCTCGTCGAACTTGAAGTATTCGCCGCCCAATTCGGTGATGTGCACCAGCCCCTCGACGTACATCGCGTCCAGCGTCACGAAGATGCCGAAGCTCGTCGCAGCACTGACCACGCCACTGTATTCCTCGCCCAGGTGCTCGCGCATGTACTTGCACTTGAGCCAGGCTTCCACATCGCGGCTGGCCTCGTCGGCGCGGCGCTCGTTGGCACTGCAGTGCAGACCGGCTGCCTCCCAGGCCTGGGTGTCGCGGCTGGGCGGTTTCACATCCTTGCGTGGCTTGGTGCCAGGTGCGGCCACGCGGGCCGCCAGCCGTTTGGCCAGCTTGGCATGGGCTTCGCCGGGTGTGGGCAAGGACGGCAGCGCGTACTTCGTCTTGCTCAGGATGGCCTTGATGACCCGATGCACCAGCAAGTCGGGATACCGACGAATGGGGCTGGTGAAATGGGTGTAGGCATCGAACGCCAGGCCGAAGTGGCCGCTGTTGATGGGCGTGTAGATGGCCTGCTGCATGGAGCGCAGCAGCATGGTGTGGATCTGTTGTGCGTCGGGCCGATCCTTGGTCGCCGTAGCAATTGCCTGGAAGTCGCCCGGCTTGGGGTCGTCGCCAATCGTCATGCCCACGGCCATGGCCTTGAGGTAGTTGCGCAGGATCTCCTGCTTCTCGGGCGTGGGGCCTTCGTGCACGCGGAACAGGCCCGGCTGGCCACCCTGTGCAATGAAGTCGGCGCTGCACACGTTGGCGGCCAGCATGGCCTCCTCGATGAGCTTGTGCGCGTCGTTGCGGGTGCGCGGCACGATCTTTTCGATGCGGCCGTTTTCGTCACACACAATTTGCGTCTCGGTGGTCTCGAAGTCCACGGCGCCGCGCGCCTGGCGCGCGATGAGCAGCGCACGGTACACGTCATGCAGGTTGAGCAGGTCCTTGACGCGGTCCTTGCGCTTGCTGGCTTCCGGGCCGCGCGTGTTGGCCAGGATGGCTGCGACCTCGGTGTACGTGAAGCGCGCGTGGCTGAACATCACGGCCGGGTAGAACTGGTACGCGTGCACCTCGCCCTTGGCGGTGACCAGCATGTCGCAGACCATGCACAGGCGCTCCACCTCGGGGTTGAGCGAGCAGAGCCCGTTGCTGAGCTTCTCGGGCAGCATGGGGATCACGCGGCGCGGAAAGTACACGCTGGTGGCACGGTCGTAGGCATCAATGTCGATGGCGCTGCCCGTTTCCACATAGTGGCTCACGTCGGCAATCGCCACCAGCAGACGCCAGCCCTTGCTGCGGCCGACCTTGGCGGGCTCGCAGTACACGGCATCGTCGAAGTCGCGCGCGTCTTCGCCGTCGATGGTGACCAATGGCACGTCGGTCAGGTCCACGCGGCGTTTCTTGTCCTGCGCGCGCACCTTGTCGGGCAGCTCCTTGGCCTGGGCGAGGCACTCGGCAGAGAACTCGTGTGGCACGCCGTACTTGCGCACCGCGATCTCAATCTCCATGCCAGGGTCGTCCACTTCACCGAGCACTTCGGTGATGCGCCCCACAGGCTGGCCGAACAGGGCTGGAGGTTCTGTCAGCTCAACCACCACGACCTGCCCGGGCTTCGCGGCGCCCGTGGCGCCCTTGGGGATCAGTACATCCTGGCCATAGCGCTTGTCTTCGGGAGCCACGAGCCACACACCGCTTTCCTGCAGCAGTCGGCCGATGATGGGCTGGGGTGGACGCTCGATGATTTCCACAACGCGGCCTTCGGGACGGCCACGGCGGTCCTGGCGCACGATGCGCACGCGCACACGGTCCTTGTGCAGGACTGCGCGCATTTCGTTCGGGGGAATATAGATGTCGCCTTCGCCATCGTCGCGGATGACGAAACCGTGTCCATCACGGTGCCCTTGCACGCTGCCTTCGATCTCTTGCGACAAATGTGTGGCTGGCTGCGTGCCGGGGGTGGATTTTTTGTTATACAATCTTAGTCTTTCCTGAAATGCCCAGGTGGCGGAATTGGTAGACGCACTAGTTTCAGGTACTAGCGAGTAACATCGTGGAGGTTCGAGTCCTCTCCTGGGCACCAAACATATAAAAAGCCGTTGCATCCGCAACGGCTTTTTTGTTTTCAAACCATCAAAGCAAAGAAAAAAACGAGACCGCCAGCGGTCTCGTTTTTCGTTCTGTCTGCTGCCCTGAGGGTACACGCGCCGCGGCGCGCGCCCCAGCCCTTCAACTACTTGCGCAGCAGCGTCTTGAGCACGTTCTGCAAACGGCGTGCGTTCGCCGCATCGCTATTGCTCGCCAGCACGCGCGCCACATCCTGACCCCAGGTCTGGGTGGGCGCAGGGTCGTTGCGGCGCGTCAGCAACTGCAGTTGCAACATCCGCCGCGCAGCAATGTGCTCGGCAGGCGTTGGGGCCTCGGCCGCCATTTCAAGGCGCAGCAGCGCTTCTGCCGCATCGCCCTTGGGCGCAGCCGACAATGCCTGTGTCCAGGCACTGCGCACCGATGCCGTCACACCCGAACCCAGATCTTGCGTGCCGGGAACCAGCGCAGCATCGCGCTTTTCCCATGCGGTCAACAGCTGGGTCAAGGCTTCGCCGTGGGCCTGTGCAGCCAACTTCTTCAGAGCCAGCTGTGCGTGCTCCATCGCCTCGCGCTGAGCACGGAATGCCGTGTCCCCCAAGCGAGGGCCACGGTCCTCGAAGGCTGGACGATCACCAAAACGGCCTCCACGGTCAGCGCGATCGCCCATGCGGCCATCACTGCGTGGGCCGCGGGCACCGTCACGGTCGCCAGGACGACCATCGCGGCGGTCTCCGGGTCGCGCACCACGGCCGGGGGCCACCGGAGCGTCTTTCTTCATGCCAGGGCGGTCATCCCCACGCACCGCCACGACAGGTCGTGCAGCAGGCTTGGGGGCTGCAGGTGCCGGCACAGGCGCGGCTGCAGCGGTGTCACCACCTTCCGCAGCCTCGACAGAGGTCTCTGATGCAATTTCAGTAGCAGCTGGAGCAGCCGGAGCAGCATTTGCCTGCGCTTCAGCATGCGACTGGGCATCCTTGTTGGCCGTGGCGACCGCTTCAGCCGCCTGGGCCTGGCCGCGCAATGCAGCCTCCAGCGCCTGCATCGCGGCACGGATCTGCTGCGCATCACCCGTGGCGTTGGCAGCCTCCAGGGCCTTAGAGGCGTCCAGAACGACGCGGTCCCGCGCACTCAGTTCGGTGACAGCACGGTCACGATCCGCCGACTTGCGGTTGAACGCTTCATCAATAGGCTTTCGGAAAGCGTCCCACAGCTTTTGCTCGTGCTTGCGGTCTAGCGGCACGGTCTGTGCCTCAGCCTGCCAGCGCTGTTGCAACGCCTTGACGGCATCGATGCGCAAAGTGGGTGCCGCGCCCAAGGCTGTAGCCTCGTCGATCATCGCGTGGCGACGCGCCAGACTTTCCTTCTGTGCAGCCTCCAGGGGGGCCGCGGCCAGGGCAATGGCCTGTTTCCACAGGGGCTGCAGCTCTGCAAAAATCTTCTCGCCCACATGCCCGCCTTCGCGCCAGCGGTCGCCGAACTGATACAGCGAGCGGTTGATGGCCTTCCAGTCGCCCGACGCAGCGTGTTCTTGCGCCCAGGCCTTGACCTCCTCGATCAGCGCCAGGCGCTGAGCCTTGTGCTCGGCCGCTTCAGTGCGGATCTTGTCCAACCAGGCCTCGACCACCTTGTGCGCCGCGTTGCAGGCTTCATCAAATTTCTTCCACAGGGCGTGGTTAGGCGCACCACCCTGGTCTGCCTGCTTCCACTGGTCTCGCAGATTGCGCAGGGTCTCCTGCATCTTGCGGCCACCCAGGGCCTGGCCCTCGGGGCGGTTGAGCAGCGCTTCGGCCTTGGCCACCAGGTCTTCACGCACCTGGTCGGCACTCCAGCGTTGCCAGCCTTCCAGCTCACCGGCAGCCACCAGCGCCGTGTGCACCTGCTGCTCCAGGGCATTGTCAATGTGTTTGCCATGCACCTTGAGCACGGCGCGCAGCGCAGCCGCTGCGCCAGCGCTGGCCTTGCCATGGCCTTCAGCGGTTTCTTTTTCGAGCGTCGCCAGCGCATCGCGCACCAGTTGGTGCGCCTTTTCGATCACCTCTGGCGCCACCTTGGGTTTGGCGACGCGGGCTGGCTTGCTGGCCGCTGCTGAAGCAGCCGCAGCGGTGGCGGCCTCCGTGGGCAGGCCACGGGCAGCGCGCAATTCGTCCGCCCACACAGGCACGGGAGGCAGGGGCGCGGAGACATCTTCTGCCGCTGCAGCCGCCTGGGCGACTGCGGGCTGAAAAGCCTCCCACACCACCAGCAACTGGGTGCGAGAGGCATCCAGCAAAGGGGGGAACCGCGCTTCGACGCTCGCCCAGCTCGCATCGCCCGTGAGCTCCTGGGCCTGCTCCTGCCAGCGCGCGACATCGGCGCGCAGCAGCTCCAGCGCAGCATGGGCATCACGCCAGGGTTTGGTGGAAAGCACTTCAATGCGCTGCGCCAGCAGCACAGCGGCCTCGCGCTGCACCTGCACGCGGTGCTGCAGGTCTTCAATGACCTTCACACGGTCCGCCAGTTGCACCTTGAGCAGCGACAGCGGCTCGCGCGACAGAGGCGCACCCGCCTTGGCGGCATCCCGCTGCCAGGCCAGGGCATCTGCAATATTGAGCTTGGGGGCCGCCAGCAGCGCCTGGGCCTTGTCCGCCCATTCAGCCGCAATAGCCTCTTGCCCCTTGGCACGACGGATTTCGTCCAGCCGTTCGCGCACGGCGCGGGCTGCGCCCTTGTCACGTCCGCTCAACTCCTTGAACACCTCCTGCAGCTGCTCAGGCGCTGGCTGCGTGGCCAGCCAGTCACGGATGCGGGAAGCGCGCTCACCCGATGTAGCGGCAGAAAAAGCGCCGCCGGTCAGCGCATCGAGCGGGTGCGGCTCGTGGGTTTTGGCCGGGGCCGGATTCACTTCAGGTGCGTCGGACATTTTGCTGCGGGAAAAAAATGGAAACATGGATCCAATGGATTACGAAGGCATCCCTGGCGCAGGGCCTGGGGCCGTGCCCGAGCGACCGCACCATGCGCACGCCAGGACAACAAAAGGGCTATTTTCACCGGATTGGGCCAGCAAGCCGTGGCGGGGAGCATCGTCCACACCAGCCAGGTGATCTGGCACAAGGCTTTGCGAGGCAGGCCGCCCCGCCGATGGACCTCTGCGAGAACGCCGCGCGACACTCCGGGCGAAGGGTCGCCGCTCTAGGGAACAGCCCCCATTATCTATATATAAGACAGCGCCGCCCACCCACAAGGCGAAGCACCAATAAGAAAGCCCGACGAGCAGTGCCTGAAGGGCCTGCCCGCCGGGCTTGACGGCTGACACAACGGTCTTTGCCATCGGTCGCGATGCGGAGAGAAAGGTCCGCATGGCGAGGAGGCAAGGTATTGCCTCCAGGGGTTGCCATGGAAGCGGCATCTGCTGCACCTTGGCACTGAATGCCCTCGGAGGGAGACTTCGCTTCGTCTGGCGATGCCTGAAATCTACAGGCGCCTCCACCTTATCAAACTCACTCGGCCAACTCAAATCGGATTCTCAATGGCGGAGAAAAGCCCGATTGAATTTGACATGGTGATGTCAGCCACCACCGGCCCACCCACAGCGCCGAACAACCCCTCACCCCACAAAAACTGTGATTTTTCACATGTTTTTCATAATTTTTATGTCTTAAAAATATTTTTGTTAGTATTGACTATGCATTTAGTGAGCTTCTAGAATCCGCCAGCCCCAAAAACAGGGCTAGTACAAACCCCAATCGCTGCCGAACCCGGCTAAGTCAATCCAGGGCGCCAAGCACTCCACAGACGTGCAGCCCGGACTTGATGGCGTACCAATCCAGGCGATCTGCCAGCAAAGCACAGTCCACTGCGACTACTCCGCTCCACTGGCCCGCCTCAGAAAGGAAGAGCTATGACAGCGTCAGGAAAAATAGTCTCCGGCGTGCGAACCTTCGCGGCCGACGTGACCGAAGGTTTTCTTGAAATCACCCACAACAGCTTCGCCCTTATCGGCTTGGCCGTTGCCTTTGTCGTCATTGCCCTCACTGCACGGCCCGATCTGCGCCAGGCTGGTGAAGAGCAACTGATGAACTGGCTGCAAGCCCGTCAGGTTGAAATGCTGGGCATGCCCATCGAACCGGAAGCCAGCGAGCGCGCTACGGCGGTGAACCCCAAGGATCTGCCCAAAGAGCAGGCAGCCGTGGCCTTCTGGCTCAGCAAAAAGTACCGCGTGGCGCCTGAGCCCCTGAGCGCTCTGGTGGCCGAGGCCTACGAGATTGGCACCCGCGCCAAGATCGACCCCACCCTGATCCTGGCCATCATGGCCATCGAGTCGAGCTTCAACCCGTTTGCCGAAAGCGCCGTGGGCGCACAGGGACTCATGCAGGTGATGACCCGCGTGCACACTGACAAGTACCAGAACTTCGGCGGTCACTTTGCAGCCTTTGACCCGGTGAGCAACCTGCGGGTCGGTGTGAAGGTGCTGCAGGAATGCATCGCTCGCGCTGGCTCGCTCGAAGGCGGCCTGCGCTTTTATGTGGGTGCAGGCAACATGGCCGATGACGGAGGCTATGCCGCCAAGGTGATGGCGGAACATTTGCGCCTGCGCCAGGTGGCCGGCGGTCGCGCAGTGCCTTTCAATCCTCCACCCTCCTTGTCTACCCAGGCTCCCGTACAGAGCATCCCCGCAGCGGTACCCCGCACCACAGCCCCTGCAGCAGCTAGCGACAAGGTGGCTTTGCTGACACCTGGCCTGTAACCCTGCAGGCTCCCGGCACCCAGGCAACAACCCTGGCGCCCAGCGGTTCGGACGGTGCAGCACTGGCGCCGTGTCGGCTACACTAACGGGGTACGCGACTGGCGATAGGCGCAACATCCAGCCACTGGATGTTGCCGCTGACGTGGAAACCAGCAAGAACCTACTTCTTGTGAACCACTGGGAAGCGTGCCGCAGGGGCCCTGCCCCATGCGTTCAGCCGTTCGCCTGGGCAGCCCTTGTTTCAAGGGACACAAGTTCATAGGACTGCCAATCATGTACGACCGCAAAATTCTTGTCGAACAAACCGACCCCGAGCTGTTTGCCGCCATCCAGGCCGAAAACGCCCGCCAAGAACACCACATCGAGCTGATCGCCAGCGAGAACTACGCCTCCCCCGCCGTGATGTGGGCACAAGGCACCCAGCTCACCAACAAATACGCAGAAGGCTACCCTGGCAAGCGCTACTACGGTGGCTGCGAGCACGTGGACGTGGCCGAGCAGCTGGCCATCGACCGGGTCAAGCAGCTGTTCGGCGCAGAAGCCGCCAACGTGCAGCCTCACTGCGGCGCATCGGCCAACGAGGCCGTGTTCCTGGCCTTCTTGAAGCCCGGCGACACCATCATGGGCATGAGTCTGGCCGAAGGCGGCCACCTGACACATGGCATGCCGCTGAACATGTCTGGCAAGTGGTTCAACGTGGTGTCCTATGGCTTGGATGCCAACGAAGCCATCGACTACGAAGCGATGGAGAAAAAGGCGCACGAGACCAAGCCCAAACTGATCATCGCCGGTGCCTCGGCCTACAGCCTGCACATCGACTTTGCACGTTTTGCCAAGGTGGCCAAGGACGTGGGCGCGATCTTCATGGTGGACATGGCCCACTATGCCGGCCTGATTGCCGCCGGTGTGTACCCCAACCCCGTGCCCCACGCCGACGTGGTCACATCCACTACGCACAAGAGCCTGCGCGGCCCGCGTGGCGGCATCATCCTGATGAAGGCACAGCACGAGAAGGCCATCAACAGCGCCATCTTCCCCGGCCTGCAAGGCGGCCCGCTGATGCACGTGATCGCTGCAAAGGCCGTAGCCTTCAAGGAAGCGCTGCAGCCCGAGTTCAAGGCCTACCAGGAGCAAGTGGCCAAGAACGCCAAGGTCGTGGCTGAGACGCTGACCGCACGCGGCCTGCGCATCGTGTCCGGCGGCACGCAAAGCCACGTGATGCTGGTGGACCTGCGCGCCAAGGGCATTACCGGCAAGGAAGCCGAGGCCGTGTTGGGCGCCGCCCACATGACCATCAACAAGAACGCGATCCCCAACGACCCTGAAAAGCCGATGGTGACCAGCGGCGTGCGCATTGGCACCCCCGCCATGACCACGCGTGGCTTCAAGGAAGAAGAAGCCCGCATCACGGCCAACCTGATTGCCGACGTGCTGGACAACCCCCGCGATGAAGCCAACATCGCCGCCGTGCGTGCCAAGGTCAACGCCCTGACCGCTCGTTTCCCGGTCTACCGTTAAGCAACAAGCCGGTCCTCAGCGCCCATGAAGTGCCCCTTCTGCAGCCACCTCGAAACGCAAGTTGTTGAAACGCGGGTGTCTGAGGATGGGGTCTTCATCCGCCGCCGCCGCCAGTGCGGCGCGTGCGACAAGCGCTTCACCACCTACGAGCGGCCGGAAGTGAACTTCCCGGCCATCGTCAAAAAAGACGGTCGGCGCATTGAATACGACCGCAGCAAGCTGCTGGGCTCTTTCAATCTGGCGTTGCGCAAGCGCCCGGTCAGCACCGACCAGATCGACAGCGCCATCGAGCGCATCGAAGAAAAGCTGCTCAACCTGGGCCAGCGCGAGGTGATCTCCAGCCGCATTGGCGAGCTGGTGATGCGCGAGCTCAAGAAGCTCGACAAGGTGGCTTACATCCGCTTTGCCAGTGTGTACCGCAGCTTTGAAGACATCGACGACTTTCGCGCCATGGTGGACGAGGTGCGCAAGTAGCCACGCCCCCCAGGGTGGCCGTCACGCGGATGACCGCCCCTTCGCATCCCCCGCCCCTGCTACCTCGTCGGGCTAATGCAAAGCGGGGCACCGTTGGCATACATTGCGCACTCCCAGGTTCTGCCATGGCCCCTGCGCATGTCGCGCAAGCTACTCTGCAATTGCTACCAATTTGATAGCTATCGCAGCATGATGGACTAGCGCTTCAAGCAGTTTTTTCATCAAAACTTCCATCCAACACTTCGGCAAGCACTGCGCAGGTGCCTGACAATGCGCGCGGTGAAAACCCGCCATTTCCTGCAGCTGGTGCTGCTGTCTGCCCTGTGGGGCGCCTCCTTTTTGTTCATCCGCATCGCCAGCCCGGTACTGGGTCCGAATGTGATGGCCGCGCTGCGCATTGGGCTGGCCACCCTCACGCTGATCGGCATCATGCGCTGGGCGGGTGAGCCCTGGCCCTGGCGCCACTGGCGGGAGCTGCTGGGGCTGGGTGCACTGACGGTGGCAGCGCCTTTTCTGCTGTACGCCTGGGCGGCCCTGCACCTGCCTGCGGGCTACAGCTCTCTGCTGAACACCATGGCCGTGCCGTTTGGCGTGATCGCCGCCGCCTGGATGAAGGAAGACACGCTGAGCATGCGCAAATGGGCGGGCTGCCTCTGCGGCTTTGCAGGGGTCGCGCTGATCGTGCAGCTGGGGCCTGTGGCGCCCACCTCGGCGGTACTGCTTGCGGCAGGCGCGTGCGTGACCGCTGCGGCGTGCTACGGCCTGTCTCTCACCTGGATGAAGCGGGCGACCACCCGCATGTCACCGCTGTCGATCGCGGCCGGCATCCACGCCGCTGCCCTGGTGCTGCTGCTGCCCGGGGCGGCCTGGACATTGCCCACCGCACGTTTCACTCCCGAGGCGCTGGCCGCCGTGGCCGTGATGGGCATCGTGACCTCGGGGCTCGCCTACTGGCTCAACCTGCGAGTCCTCAAACATGTCTCGCCCGTGGCCGCCATGAGTTCCGCCTTCATGATCCCGCTGTTCGGCGTGGCCTGGGGCCATATCTTTCTGGGCGAGGCACTGGGGCCGGGCATGCTCTGGGGCGGCGCACTGGTGCTGGTGGCGACCGGGCTGGTCACCGGCTTCAACCCGCTGCAATGGCTGGGCGCGCTGCGCCGCACAGACGACTAAGCGGCGGACTCCCCCACCCAGCGTGCACCCAACGCCTTTGGTGCTCCTCAGCGCGCGGCAGGCGCAACGCGGGTGATGCGGTGGGTAGCGGGCGGTGCCACCGGGCTCTGCAGCCGGAAGTACGCCTCCAGCGCATCCAGGTCCAGCTCACCCACGCGCCGGTCCTGGCCTTGCGTCAGCACCGTGAAGTTGTCACCACCGCTGTCCAGAAAGCTGCTCATCACCACACGCACGGACTGCATGTCTGTCACCGGCGCACCATTCAGCACCATGTGGCTTATGCGCGCCCCGGCGGGCTGGCTCAGGTCGTAGCGGTAACTGAACCCGCTGGACACCGACAACACCCGGGGCCGCTGCACGGTGTTGCCCCCGCTGGCGAACTGCTGCTCCAGCACCGCGCGGATCTGCGCACCCGTGAAGGTCTTGATCACCAGCTGGTTGCCAAAGGGCTGCACCGCATACAGCTGGCCGTAACGCACCAGCCCTTGCTCATCCGGCACCAGGTCAGCGCGCAGGCCACCCGGGTTCATGAAGGACAGCTGTGCACCACCATCCGCAGGCGCTCGTGTAGCCAGCAGCTGGGCGTCCGCCACCAGATTGCCCAGCACGCTCTCCAACGCCGCGTTGGGCTGGCGGCGCATGGCCCCTTGGGCCTGCCCCACTGGACGCTGGGCCAGAGGAATGGCGGCAGCGCGGTAGGTGTCGATGATCTTTTGCACGCCGGGATCCGCAGGGAACGTGGGCACGGCCGTGGTCAGCGGCACCGGCCCCTGGGCGCCCGTGAAGGCCTCGCCCTGCACCACCACATTGCGCGCCGTCTTGCTCACCACACGGCGGGTCTGCGTATCCACGCGCAGCTGGATGTCGGTGAGCAGCGTGCCGTACTGGCCTGCGCTGGTCAGCAAAAAGGGCTTGGCCGGGTTCACGCGGCTGTAGTCGCACACATAGGCCTGGTGCGTGTGGCCCGAGACCACCACATCCACGGCCGGGTCCAGGCGCTCCAGGATGGGCACGATGTCGCCCGACAGACCTGCGCAGCTGGTCTCCTGCACGCCCGCCGTGGTGCCCCCGCCTTCATGGATGGCCACCACAATCACATCGGCGCCTTGGGCCTTGAGCTGAGGGATCAGCGCGTTGGCCGTGGCCGCCTCGTCCTCAAAACGCAGCCCAGCGACCCCGGACGGGCTGACCATGGTCGGTGTGGCCTGCAACGTGAGGCCGATAAACCCCATGGTGACGGTGACACCGCCTTCGGTAAACCGCTTGAGCCCCGTGGCGGGTAGCAGGGTGCGCCCGTCTTCACGCACCGTGTTGGCCGCCAGCAGGCCAAATTGGGCGCCTTCAAAAGGTTTGCTGATGCGGCAAGGCTCGCGCGAGGTGAATTTCTCGCAGCCACCGTTCTGCAGCCGCAGCAGCTCGCGCCATCCCCGGTCAAACTCGTGGTTGCCGACCGCGTTGAAGTCGATCTGCATGCGGTTGACGGCCTCAATGGTGGGCTCGTCCAGGAACAGCGACGACACCAGCGGCGAGGCACCCACCATGTCACCCGCCGACACCACCGCATGGTGCGGCGACTGGGCCTTGAGGGCTGCCATGGCGCTGGCGAAGTAGGCCATGCCCCCTGCAGGTGCCAGCACGGGGCCTGTGGGCCCTTGCACCCGGTGCGCCATGTGGGGCGGCTCCAGATTGCCGTGCAGGTCGTTGAAGCCGATGAGGGTGATGTCGATGTGGGCCGGCGCACTGCTCGCCGCAGGGGCGGTGGGCGAGATGTGCGTCATGCCGCCACAGCCAGCCAGCCACAGCGGCACGGCCAAGGCGGCCAACGCCCGGCGACGGAAGGCCCGGAACAAGCGGTTGCTCATACAGAGGCACCGCCCCTGGGACGGTGGGAGTTGGTGTTACAGAAACGAGGCCTGGATCGGCGGCACAGGTGGCACCACATCGCCGCACTGGGCACGGTGACGCAGCGCGTGCTCCATCACCACCAGCGCCAGCAGCGCCTCGGCAATCGGCGCGGCGCGAATGCCCACGCAGGGGTCGTGGCGGCCCTTGGTGATCACCTCGGTGCTCTTGCCGTGGATATCGATGGACTCGCGCGGGCTGATGATGGAGCTGGTGGGCTTGATCGCAATGCTCACCTCCAGGTCTTGCCCCGTGCTGATGCCGCCCAGCACACCACCGGCGTTGTTGGTGCGAAAGCCCTGCGGCGTCATCGAATCGCCGTGCATGGTGCCCCGGTGGGCCACGCTGGCAAAGCCCGCACCAATCTCCACGCCCTTCACCGCGTTCAGGCCCATCATCGCGTGGGCGATGTCGGCGTCAAGCTTGTCATACAGTGGCTCGCCCAGGCCCACCGGCACGCCCGTGGCCTGCACACGGATGCGGGCGCCGCACGAGTCACCGGCCTTGCGCAGGGCGTCCATGTAGTCCTCGTACTGCTGCACGTCGGCCACGGGGGCAAAGAAGGGGTTGGCGCGTACGTGATCCCAGCTCTCGAACGGGATGGGCAGCTCGCCCAGCTGCGTCATGCAGGCGCGGAACTGGGCGCCATACTGCTGTGCCAGCCACTTCTTGGCCACGGCGCCTGCGGCCACCGTGGGCGCCGTCAGGCGGGCCGACGAGCGGCCGCCACCGCGCGGGTCGCGGATGCCGTACTTGTGCCAGTAGGTGTAGTCGGCGTGGCCGGGGCGAAAGCTCTCGGCGATGTTGCTGTAGTCCTTGCTGCGCTGGTCGGTGTTGCGGATCAGCAGGGCGATGGGGGTGCCGGTGGTCTTGCCCTCGTACACGCCAGAGAGGATCTCCACCGCGTCGGGCTCGTTGCGCTGCGTGACGTGGCGGCTGGTGCCAGGGCGGCGCCGGTCCAGGTCGGCCTGGATGTCAGCCTCGGTGAGCGGCATGCCGGGCGGGCAGCCGTCGATCACGCAGCCAATGGCCGGGCCGTGGGATTCACCAAAGTTGGTGACTGCGAATAGGGTACCGATGGTGTTGCCGCTCATGGGGCGGGATTATCCCAGAGCCCCGGGTGCCCGACGCACGGCCGCACCGGTTTGCTGCGGTGTACTCCCCAACAGCTCCTACGTCACCGCACCCACGAGGCACCACACGCCCGATACGTGGCGCGTTTGCACAGGCATGACATATCCTGCTTGGCAGGGTTCTGGACGCTTGTTAGCATGTAAACATCGATTTTTGGGATCTCCATGCCCGCCCTCGCGCCACCCTCTCCGGGTCCGACATCACCTTCCCGCACCCTTCTGACTGCCGCCCTGGCAGATGCTCCCCTTCGCCGCGCACTGGACGCCAGCGACAACGCTGTGGTGATGACCAACAGCTCCAAGTGTGTGGTCTATATCAACGAAGGGTTCACGCGATTATTTGGCTACCAGCCCGCCGAGGTGCTGGGCCGGCACCTGAGCGAGGTATTGCTGGGACCCCACTCCGATCCGGATCTGCTCGAAAGCATCCGGGGCAATGTGCTGGCCAAAGGCAGTTTTCGCACGGATACCCTGCTTTACAGCAAGGCGGGGCAGCCCCGCTGGGTGTCCCTGGTGATCAATGCGTCCGACGAAAGCTCCGGCGGACCGGGGGGCAGCATTTCGATCCTCACCGACATCACGCTCACCAAGATGCACGAGGTCCTGCAGACGCATGTGCTGGAGGGCATGGTCAACGAGTTGCCCCTTCCCGAGCTGATGGCCCTCGTCTGCCGCGAGGTCGAACGCATCGCTCCCGAGGTCACCGCCTCCATCCTGGCGGTAGATGCACAAGGCCGGTTGCACCCGCTGGCAGCGCCCAGCCTGCCAGCCACCATCAGCCGCGCGCTGGACGGACTGGCGATTGGCCCCAAGGTAGGGTCGTGTGGCACCGCCGCCTTCCGCAACGCGCCCGTGGTGGTCACCGACATGGCCACAGACCCCCTCTGGGCTGACTACCAGGAATTGTTTGCCCCGAGCGGCATGCGCGCCTGCTGGTCCAGCCCCATTCGCGACCACCGAGGTCAGCCGATTGGCACCTTTGCGTTTTACTTCCGCGAACCGCGCGCACCCGACGCGCTGCATCAGCGCCTTGTCGATGTATGCCTGCACCTGTGTGCGCTGGCCATCGAACGCAACAGCACGCACGAGCGTATCCACCAGCTCGCGTTTTTTGATGTGCTGACCGGGCTGCCCAACCGGGCCCTGTTTCGCAGCAGCGGAGAGCGGGCGCTGGCCGACCTGCAGCGGGGGCGCCATACCGGCGCGCTGCTGTTCCTCGATCTGGACCGGTTCAAGCAGGTCAACGACACCCAGGGGCACGCAGCAGGCGATGCGCTGCTGAGCGAGGTGGCCCAGCGCCTGACCCAAGGCCTGCGTGCGCGTGACCTGATCGCGCGCCTGTCGGGCGATGAATTTGTGCTGCTGCTTTCCGAATGCACCACCGAACAGGCCGTGCAAAGCGCCCAGCGCGTGCTGCACGACATTGCCCAGCCGCTGGACATCTTCGGGCAGACCCATGTGCCCCACGCGAGCATCGGCATTGCGATGTTTCCGAACGATGGAGACACCATCGACACCCTGCTGCGCCATGCCGACCAGGCCATGCACCAGGCCAAAAGCGACCATCGCCACAGCCTGCAGCTGTTCAGCGCCGAGATGAACCGCCGTGCCCAGGAGCGCGCCTCGCTGGAGCGCGCGCTGCAGCAGGCACTGTCCGACCGCAGCCTCACGCTGCACTACCAGCCGCAGGTTCTCAGCAGTTCCCCCGGCACCTTGCACGGTGTGGAGGCTCTGGCGCGCTGGAACCACCCGCAGTGGGGCATGGTGCCGCCGTCGCAGTTCATCCCCGTGGCCGAGGACGCCGGGCTGATCCATGAGCTGACCCTGTGGCTGCTGGACGAAGCCTGCCGCCAGCTGGCGGCCTGGCGCGCTGCAGGCCACGACGTGCCCTGCGTGGCCATCAACCTGTCGGGCCGCAGCTTCCACCGGCCGGAGTTTGCGCAGGAGATCAGTGATGCGCTGCAGCGCCATGGCCTGCGCGCCAGCGATGTGCTGCTGGAGATCACGGAGAGCGTGATGATGGATGCGCGGCCCGTCACGCTGCAGAACATCGAGGCCCTGCACCACCAGGGCTTCAAGCTGTCGCTGGATGACTTCGGCACCGGCTATTCCAGCCTGAGCTACCTGCACCGCCTGCCCATCAGCGAGCTCAAGCTCGACATGGCTTTTGTGCAGGACCTCACCACCAGCGCCACGGCGCGCGCCCTCACGGTGTCGGTGCTGAGCATTGCGCACAGCCTGGGCATGGTGGTGGTGGCCGAGGGGGTGGAGACCACCGGCCAGCAGCAGTGGCTGCAGGCCCACGGCTGCCCGGTCATGCAGGGCTACCTGTTCGGCAAGCCGCTACCACCCGATGAGATCGAGGCCTGGCTCTGCGCCCAGGCGCCTCGCCCCTATCGCTGACTTGGCTAGAGGCACATCTGTGCCGTCACGCCGGGGCGCAGGCCTCGCGCCCTGCCCACAACCTCAGGTACGAGGTTCTTCTTCCGGCCAGTCGCGGATGTAGGCCTTGAGCATCTTGTTCTCGAAGTTCTGGCTGTCCACCACGGCCTTGGCCACGTCATAGAAGCTGATCACGCCCATCAGCATGCGGCGGTCCATCACGGGCATGTAGCGTGCGTGGCGGTCCAGCATCATGCGGCGCACTTCGTCCATGTCGGTTTCGAGGGTGCAGGTCAGTGGCGCATCGTCCATGGCCGTGCGCACCAGCATCGTGCCCACGCTGCCGCCGTTCTTGACCAGCGCCTGGATCACTTCGCGGAAGGTGAGCATGCCCACCAGGTCGCCATGCTCCATCACCACCAGCGAGCCAATGTCGCGCTCTGCCATCAGGCTCACGGCACCCGCCAGCGGCTCGTCCGGCGATGCGGTGTAGAGGGTGTTGCCTTTGACGCGAAGGATGTCGCTGACTTTCATGGTGCGGAGTCTCCGGGGGATCGGGAAGAATCGGAAAGAGTATGTGTGGGCCCGCACACACCAGCACATCCGCTGGGGTTGCCCAGGTGCTGCAGGCTGTTTGTCAGCAAATATAGCCCACAATGCCCGCCTGCATTGACAACATGGGAGACACACAGATGCCCGGTTACTCCGACCCCGGCTTTGACACGCTCGCGCTGCACGCAGGCGCCAGCCCCGACCCCGCCACCGGCGCGCGCGCCGTGCCCATCCACCTGACCACCTCGTTCGTCTTCGAGTCGAGCGACCATGCCGCGTCCCTCTTCAATCTGGAGCGCGGCGGCCATGTGTACAGCCGCATCAGCAACCCCACCAGTGCGGTACTGGAGCAGCGCGTGGCCGCCCTGGAAGGCGGCGTGGGCGCGATCGCTACCGCCAGCGGCCAGGCGGCATTGCACCTGGCGATTGCCACGTTGATGGGCGCGGGCAGCCACATCGTGGCCAGCACGGCGCTGTATGGCGGTTCGCAGAACCTGCTGCACTACACGCTGTCGCGTTTCGGAATCGAGACCACCTTCGTCAAACCCGGCGACATCGACGGCTGGCGCGCCGCTGTGCGCCCCAACACCAAGCTGTTTTTTGGCGAGACCGTGGGCAACCCCGGCCTGGATGTGCTGGACATCCCTACCGTATCCTCTATCGCCCATGAAGCGGGCGTGCCGCTGCTGGTGGACTCCACCCTGACCTCGCCCTGGCTCATCAAGCCTTTTGAACATGGAGCGGATCTGGTCTACCACTCGGCCACCAAATTCCTCTCGGGCCACGGCACGGTCGTGGGGGGCATTGTGGTGGATGGCGGCAGCTTTGACTGGGACGGTCCCAAATCGTCCGGCAAATTTGCCGAGCTGACGCAGCCCTACGATGGCTTTCACAACATGGTGTTCACCGAAGAGAGCACCGTGGGCGCCTTTCTGCTGCGCGCGCGGCGCGAGGGCCTGCGCGACTTTGGCGCCTGCATGAGCCCGCACACCGCCTGGCTCATCCTGCAAGGCATCGAGACCCTGCCGCTGCGCATGGCACAGCACATGCGCAACACCGAGAAGGTGGTCGAATTTTTGGCTGCGCAGCCGTTTGTGTCGCGCGTGGGCCACCCGTTGCTGGAGTCTCACCCCAGCCATGCCTTGGCGCAAAAGCTGCTGCCACGCGGTGCGGGCTCGGTGTTCAGCTTTGACCTCAAGGGCAACCGCGAGCAGGGCAAGAAATTCATCGAAACCCTCAAGGTCTTCAGCCACCTGGCCAACGTGGGCGACTGCCGCAGCCTGGTGATCCACCCGGCCAGCACCACGCATTTCCGCATGACCGACGAAGCGCTGGCGGGCGCGGGCATCAGCCAGGGCACGATCCGCCTGTCCATCGGCCTCGAAGATGCCGACGACCTCATTGACGACCTGAAACGCGCGCTCAAAGCCGCAGAAAAGGCGGAGGCCTGACCATGCACATCCAAGTCAACGGCGCCGCCATCTACTGCTACACCGGCGGCAAGGCATTTGATGCCGCCAAACCGACCGTAGTGTTCATCCATGGCGTGCTCAACGACCACAGCGTGTGGGCCCTGCAAAGCCGCTACATGGCCAACCACGGCTGGAACGTTCTGGCCATCGACCTGCCCGGCCACTGCCGCAGTGGCGGCGATGCCCCCGCCACGGTGGAGCAAGGCGCGGACTTCATCGGCGCGCTGCTCGATGCCGCGGGCGTGCAGCGCGCGGCGCTGGTAGGCCACAGCTGGGGTTCCCTCATCGCCATGGAAGCCGCTGCGCGCCTGAAGGACCGCATCAGCCACCTGGTGCTGGTGGGCACCGCCTTCCCGATGAAGGTGTCGCCCGCGCTCATCGAGGCCTCGCAGACCGACCCGGAGAAGGCGATGCGCATGGTCAATGTGTTTTCCCGCAGCACCCTGTCTGCGCCCCCGTCGGCCCTGGGCCCGGGCACCTGGGTATTTGGTGCAGGCATGGCGCTGGGGCGCAAGGTGCTGCGCAGCAATACGGCAGTCAACGTGTTCCACCGGGGATTTGTGGCCTGTGACAGCTATGCCGGTGGCGAAGCGGCCATGGCGCAACTGACCTGCCCCGTGCTGTTTGCGCTGGGCAGCCAGGACCAGATGACGGCGCCCAAGGCCGCACAGGGACTCGTCAAGGCCGCCCAGGCGGCGGGCAAGCAGGTGCAGACCGCCCATCTGCCCGTGGGGCACAACCAGATGACCGAGGCGCCTGAAGAGACACTGGCCGCAATCCGGGACTTCCTGGCCCGGTGACTCCCAAACCCCGGCGCGCTGGCAGGCCCGCCGGGGCCTTCAGAACCCGTTCAAAGCGGCAGACCCGTTGGCGACACCACACCCGCACTGCCCCGCTGGTGCGCACCGGGGCCACGGCGTATAACGCGGGCAGAGCCCCAACGCCGCCCGGAGACAACGCCATGACCACCCAGACTGCCACCCCGCAACCAGCGCCCAGCACGGACCCTCGGGCCTTCAAGCGCTTCGCGGACTTCTACCCGTTTTACCTGAGCGAACACAGCGACCGCACATGCCGCCGCCTGCATTTTGTGGGCTCCACGCTCACGCTGGTCTGCCTGGCCATGCTGGTGGCCACGGGCAAGCCCCAGTACCTGCTGTACGGCCTGCTCTGCGGCTACGGCTTTGCCTGGGTGGGGCACTTCGGCTTTGAAAAGAACAAGCCCGCCAGCTTCAAGCGCCCGCTGTACAGCTTCATGGGCGACTGGGTCATGTACAAGGACATCTGGACGGGTAAAGTGCCCCTGTGAGATGACTTGGAGCCCCAGAGGCTGGAAGCGCTAGTGCAACATGCCTCATTAGCTCTTATTTGTATAGCAATGAGCCGCTATTTGAAGGCAGTCATTCACACCGGTCAACGCGCCTGCAACACATCCGCCATGCGCAAGCTTTCGAGTCTGGCGTTGACCCACAGCGGCCCCAGGCTGTCCACGCGCTGCAGCAGCAAGCGCTGCACCAGGGGCGCAAGCAAGGTGCTTTCCGGGTCGGCCAGCAGCACATAGCGGGACTCGGGCACGTCGGCCGCACTCACCGCAGCATCGGCCACCTGTCCAACCCAGTCCAGCGCGGTCAGGGCTTCCAGCACCGGCTCCAGCTGCAATCCATCGACCCGCAGCAACTGGGCCAGCTGGCTGGGGCGCAGGCCCTTGATGGGCTGCTGGCGCGCACGGTGCAGCGCCTGCAGCACCTCCACCGCCAGCTGGAACGTCCAGCCCGCCACCGTGCCGCGCCGCGCCACCCCCGCCAGCAGGCTGGGCAGGTACGCGGTCACCACAGCACCCAGCAGCACGATGACCCAGGCCACATAGATCCAGACCAGCAAGATGGGCAGCGTGGCAAACGCGCCGTACACCACCGAGTAGGTGGGCACCTTGCCCAGGTACACCGCCAGCACCTTCTTGGCCAGCTCGATGCACACCGCCACAAAAAAGCCGCCCGTCCAGGCGTGCCGCCATTTCACCGGCGTGTTGGGCACATAGTGGTACAGCGACGCCATGCCGCCCGCCAGCACCACAAACTGGATCGAATCGAACAGCAACTGCACGCCGTCCGGCAGGCGCTTGACCAGCCCGCCCGAGGCCGACATCACATACGAAGTGAGGGCCAGGCTCGCGCCCATCAGCAACGGGCCGAGCGTGATGGCCGCCCAGTAGATCAGCACCCGCTGGCCCAGCGGCCGCAGGCGCTGCACGCGCCAGATGTCGTTGAGCGTGCGGTCGATGGTCAGGATCAGTGCCAGCGCCGTGGCCAGCAGGATGCTGAACCCCGCCACCCCCAGGCTGCTGGCCTTGGCCGCAAACTGCGTGAGGTAGCCCAGCACCTGCCGCGAGATGCTGTCGGGCACCAGGCTGCTGACCAGCCAGCCCTGGAGCGCATCCTGCAGCTTGCCGAAGATGGGAAATGCGGTGAACACCGCCAGCGCCACGGTGAAGAACGGCACCAGCGCCAGGATGGTGGTGAAGGTGAGGCTGCTGGCCGTGAGGCCCAGGTGGTCCTCACGAAAGCGCTCACGCAGCGTCTGGGCCGTGGTCTTCCATGGGAAGTGCGACAGCTCATTGATCAACGCCTCGGTGCGTGACGCTACTGTCTGTATGGAAAGAGGCATGGCCGATATGATGCCACCCCAATGACTGCCTCCCCCGCCATCCCTCTCCCACCGTCCGACAGCGGTGTTGCTGCCACCCGCTGGCTTGCCACCGGCAGCCTGCTCGCCCTGATTGTTCTGTGCCTGGCCTGGGAGCTGGTACTGGCCCCCTTGCGCCCCGGCGGCACCTGGCTGGCGATCAAGGCCCTGCCGCTGTGCATCCCGCTGGCAGGCATCCTGAAAAACCGCATGTACACCTACCGCTGGGTCAGCCTGGTGATCTGGCTGTACTTCACCGAAGGCGTGGTGCGCGGCTGGGGCGACAAGCCCCCATCGCAATGGCTGGCCTGGGGCGAAGTGGCCTTGTGCCTCGTGCTGTTCACCGCCTGCACGCTGCATGTGCGCGTGCGCCAGCGCAACGCCAAGGCAGCCGCCGCTGCGGCGGAAGCCAGCGCAGCGCCACCCGCCCCCTGATGCCCATGGCGCAGCCCTCCGCTACCCGATCAACCCACTGAACCCGTCGCTTCACCCATGACCACCTTGCTCGACACCCTGCGCACCATCGTCGGCCCCGCCCATGTACTCAACGAAGGCGACCTCACCGCCTGGGAACAGGACTGGCGCCGCCGCGTGCGCGGCAAGGCCCTGGCCGTGGTGCGCCCTGCCAATACGCATGAGGTGGCCGCTGTGGTCAAGGCCTGTGCGGCAGCGGGCACCGCGATCGTTCCGCAAGGCGGCAACACCGGTCTGGCCGTGGGCTCGACGCCCGATGACAGCGGCACACAGATCGTGCTGAGCCTCACGCGCATGAACGCGGTGCGCAGCGTGGACACCGACAACCTGACCATGACGGTAGAAGCGGGCTGCATCCTGCAGAACCTGCAGGACGTGGCCGAGAAGGCCGGCGTGCTCTTCCCTCTGAGCCTCGCTGCCGAGGGCAGCTGCACCATTGGCGGCAACCTGGGCACCAATGCAGGCGGCACGCAGGTGGTGCGCTACGGCAATGCGCGCGACCTGTGCCTGGGCCTCGAAGTGGTCACGCCGCAGGGCGAGGTGTGGGACGGCCTCAAGGGCCTGCGCAAGGACAACACCGGCTACGACCTGCGCGACCTGTTCATCGGCAGCGAAGGCACGCTGGGCATCATCACCGCCGCGACGATGAAGCTCTACCCTGAGCCCGCCGCACGCCTCACCGCCTGGGCCGCCGTGCCATCCATGGAGCACGCCGTGGCGCTGCTGGGCCTGGCGCACAAGCAGCTGGGCGCGGGCCTCACGGGCTTTGAGGTGATGGGCAAGTTTGCGCTGAGCCTGGTGGGCAAACACATGCCGCAGCTGCGCGTGCCCTTTCTGGGCGACGACAACGCGCCCTGGTGTGTGCTGCTCGAAAACTCCGACAGCGAATCCGAAGAACACGCGCGTGCACGGTTTGAATCGCTGCTGGAGACCGCGTTTGAAATGGGCTGCGTGACCGACGCCGTGGTGGCCGAGAACCTCACCCAGGCGCACCAGCTGTGGCACATCCGCGAGAGCATTCCGCTCGCCCAGGCCGAAGAGGGCCTGAACATCAAGCACGACATCTCGGTGCAGATTTCGCGCATCCCCGCCTTTGTGGCCCACACCGACGCGGTGCTGCAGCGCGAGATCCCCGGCGTGCGCCTGGTCAACTTCGGCCACCTGGGCGACGGCAACCTGCACTACAACGTGCAGGCGCCCGCCGAGGGTGATGCCAAGGCCTTCCTGCGCGAGCACGAGGCGCATGTGAACCACCTGGTGTACGAGGCCGTGGCCGAGTTTGGCGGCTCGTTCTCGGCCGAGCATGGCATCGGCGAACTCAAGGCCGACAAGCTCGCCAAGTACCAGTCGCCCGTGGCGCTTGGCATGATGCGCGCCATCAAGCAGGCGCTGGACCCGCAGGGCATCATGAACCCGAAGCGCGTGCTGCAGTAAACCCACAGAAAGCTGACCCATGACCGCTGCCATGACTGTGCGCCCGGTTCAACCTGAAGACTACGCCGCCTGGCGCCCGCTCTGGGATGGCTACAACGCGTTCTATGGCCGCTTTGGCGCCACCGCGCTGCCGGAGCACATCACGCAAGCCACCTGGCAGCGGTTTCATGACGCGGCAGAGCCCATGTTCTGCCTGGTGGCGCAGGACTATGCCAGCGGCGAGCTGCTGGGCCTCACGCACTATGTGTTTCACCGCAGCATGACGCGCATCGAGCCCGTGTGCTACCTCAGCGACCTGTTCACCCGCGAAGCCGCGCGCGGCCGGGGCGTGGGACGGGCGCTGATCGAAGCGGTGTACGGCGCAGCGCGCGCCGCCCAATCGTCCCGCGTGTACTGGCAAACCCACGAGACCAATGCCGCGGGGCGCCAGCTGTACGACAAGCTGGCCAAGCACCATGGTTTCATCGTGTACGCACAAGAACTTTGACAGCCACCCAAGGTCTGCCCATGACACTGCCTGATCTGCACCGCGCCATCGCCGAACACAAAGGCACGTTCTCCTGTGAGCGCATCAACAAGCCGCAAGAGACCAAAACGGTGAATTTTCAGCACCACATCCAGCCCCCCGCTGCGCTGGATGCCCCCCTGCCCGGTGTGGGCCAGCTCGCCGCTTTCTACGCCACGTTCGGCGGCGTGCTGCTGTACCACGATGCCGACTCGGGCGACGCCGCCCGCTACATCGCCCCGCCCGCTGAATGGCCCACGCTGCAAGAGGCGTTTGAGGGCTGGACGGAACACCTGAGCGACGAAGAACGCGAAGAGATCCTGCCCGACTGGATCGAACACTGCCAAGTGATTGGCGAGACACCCCATTCGGGCAACTACATCCTGATGGCGACCGATGGCGAGTGCGCCGGCCAGGTGTTCGAGTTCGACCACGATGGTTTTGAGTTCACCCACGCGGCCGACGACCTGGTGGACTATGTGCAGCGCCTGCTCCGCCTCGACACCCCCACGCTGGCCAACATCGCTTCGCACATGCGCTTCATCGACAAGAACACGGGGGCGCAGTGGTGGATTCTGGAAATGAGCGACAACCAGGGCCACCGGGTGCGTACCGACGTGTGAGCTGCGGCAGGGCAGGAAGCACCTATCGCTATAAAAATGAGAGCTTTCAGCGCATATAAATTGCGCGCCAGAGGCCATTTTTACTAGAACATTCGCTCTCCCGTCCCTGACCTGAGGGGTGACGCCGCCGCCGAAAAGGTGAAGTCACAACACCTTGCGCATTGGCTGTGCCTGTAGCCCCGCCCAGGTTTGCACGGCTCCATGCGGCACATAGCCATGGCGACGATAAAAGGCCTCCGCAGTGCGCGTGCTCTCCAACCCCAAAGCTTCGAGCCCCACCTCGCGTGCATGGGCCTCCACGTGCTGCAGCAGGCCCCGCCCCACCCCTTTGTGCAAGGCCTCTGGCACCACATAGCAAAGCGCCAGCGTGGGCCGCGCCAGCAGCGCAAAGCCCACCATCGTGTCGCCTCGGTATGCCCCCCATGCTGCAGCGCCCGGCGCGGAGATCCACGCAGACAGGTTCTCGGGCGTCTTGTTGGCCAGCCAGGCCATCAGTATGGTGGGGTCATGGCCGTGGTCCAGCGCACAGCAGCGGGTGATGGATTGGCGGATGACCGTGCAGGCGGCTTCTGCGGCATCGGGGCCCACAGGGATGATCCGTGTGTCCTGGGGCACTGCGCTAACCGCAATCACGCCGAAACCAGCCCTGCAAGCGCGACAGCCAGCACAGCGAGCACCCCATAGAACAACAAGCCCACGAATATCAGGCCGTTGGTCGTCACCACACGTTGTCCTTCATGCCGGAACGACAGTGCGCCCGCTGCACTCCAGGTCCGCGCTTCGTTGCTGCCCCAGCGCTCAGAGCGCCAGCGGCCCAGGCCGACCACCCGCACCACCTGAGCACCCGTGAAGACGATCAGCACTTCAACCACTGACCACAGCATCGCAACCAGAAACTCCGTCATCGGCATCCTCCGCAAATCAGCGACGGCAAATGATAGACGGCCTGCCACTCCAGAGACGGTGACCGAACCCCCATGTCAGCGTGGGTCTTGGGCTGCGGGATGCTGCTGGCTCCATGCGCGGGCAGCCTCCCAGCCCGGCGGCACGCAGCCTTGCTCCATCACGCACAAACTGGCGCTGGCCAGCGCATGGCGCAGCGCCTGCTGGCAGGCATCGGCCGTCAGCGTTTCGACAAACCGCACAAAGCTCGCACCACCCGCGGCCTGCGCCTGCCGCAGCAAATGCGCCAGCAGCCCTGCCAGAAAGCTGTCGCCCGCGCCCACGGTGTCCACCACTGGCAGCGGCTGGGCCTCTTTGGCAAAACACTGCACGCCGTTGCGGTGCAGCAGCCAGGCGCCTTCCGCGCCCAGCGTGAGCGCCAGCAGGTGGGCCTGCGGGTTGGCGGCCAGCAGGTGCTGTGCGCGGGCCAGGGTAGCCACACCAGGCACGGCCAGATGCTCCAGGTCTTCGTCGCTGGCCTTGATGATGTGGGCGTAGGCCAGCGCGGCGTGCACCGTGGTGCGGTAGGCCGCCAGGTCGGGCATGACGGAGGGGCGCAGATTGGCGTCGACCACCACACAGCGGCCTGCGGCGCGCTGAGCGGCCAGCCACGGCAGGTAGATGGCAGTGTCACGCGCGTCGAGCGCCAGCGCGCCGGTGCACACCAACTGCAGCGCGGGCAAGGCGGCGCAGCTATCGCCCAGACCTGCGGCAGACACGGCACGGTCGGCCACGCCTTCGCGGTAGAAGGCGTAGTCGGGGTGGCCATGTGCGTCGAGGTTGACCACGGCCAGTGAGGTGACCTGCAGCACGGGCTCGGGCTGTGCCAGCACCACGCCATCGTCCATGAATTGGGCCGCCAGCTCGCGGCCAAAACGGTCGCGCGACAGGGGGTTGAGGTACTGGGTGCCCACGCCTTGGCGGGCCAGCGCACGGCACAGGTTGTAGAGCGCGCCGCCCAGGCACGGCAGGTAGCTGCCATCGGGGCGGCGGATCAGGTCGATGAGGGCCTCGCCGGCAATGGCGGCGTGGATGGGCGCTGTGCCGTTGGAAATCGTGGATGCGGAAGTCATGGACGTTTGGAAGGAAGCAGACAGTGCGTCAGAACTGCGATTGCAGCGCGGGGTAGAGCGCGACAAAGCGGGCATAACGTTCGGCCAGCTGGGTTTGTTGTGCGGGCTGTGGCATGAAGGTGGCGTCAGCGGGCAGGGGCTGGCACCAATGGGCTTCGTCACCACCGCAGGCCATGGCGGCCAGGCGCGCGGCGCCTAGGGCTGCGGCAGCGTGTGCACCCTGCGGGCGCTGCAGTGGGGTGCCCAGCGCGCTGGCCAGCAGCTGCGCCCAAGGGTTGCTGCGTGCGCCACCCCCGACGAGCGCCAGGGGCGCATCACTCCGACCTGTGTCACTACCCTTCCCCGGCCCTGCGGCGAGCATGGCGTTGAGGCCATCGAGCAGGCCAAAGCCCACGCCTTCCATCACGGCATAGGCCAGGTCCGCCGCTTCGTGCTCGGCCCGCAGGCCCATGAACACGCCGGTGGCAGCCGCGTTGTTGTGCGGTGTGCGCTCGCCACTCAGGTACGGCAAAAACAGCGGCGCCTGCGCCTGGCGGGTGGCGCTGAGGGCACCCACGGCGTCGGACAGTTGCGCCTCGTCGCCACGCCCCGTCAGCCGGGTAACCCAGCCAAACGCACTCGCTGCACTGAGCATGACGGACATGTGGTGCCAGCGCTGCGGCAGCGCATGGGCAAAGGCATGCACGGCGCGCTCGGTGGCAGGCGCAAAAGCGTCCGTCACGCGAAAGACCACACCCGAGGTGCCTAGCGACACAAAGCCCTGCCCCGCAATGCGGGCGCCCACGCCCACGGCACTGGCGGCGTTGTCGCCTGCGCCAGCAGCGACGACGATGCTGTCACGGAGCCCCCAGCGGCGTGCCACATCGCTGCGCAGTGTGCCAGTGGGCGCACTGCCCTCGGCCAGCGTCGGCATGTGCGAAACATCGAGCCCACAGGCCTGCAGCATGGCCGGGCTCCAGGCGCGCGCCTGCACGTCCAGCCACAGCGTGCCCGATGCGTCGGACATGTCGCTCACCGCATCGCCCGTGAGCTGCAGGCGCAGCCAGTCCTTGGGCAGCAGCACGGTGCGGATCTGGTCGAACACGGCGGGCTCGTGCGTGCGCAGCCACAGCAACTTGGGCGCGGTGAAGCCGGGCATGGCGAGATTGCCGGTGATCTGGCGCGAGGTGGGCACAGCCGACTCCAGCTGCGCACATTCGGCGCTGGCGCGGCCGTCGTTCCACAAGATGGCCGGGCGCAGCACCTGGCCCTGCGCGTCCAGTACCACCGCGCCATGCATATGGCCCGAGAGGCCGATGCCCCGCACCTGCGCCCACGCTGCGGGAGCCTGCGCGCGCAACTGCGCCACGGCGGACTCCACTGCCGCCCGCCAGTCAACGGGGTGCTGCTCGCTCCAGGTGGGCTGGGGGCGCAGTTGAGGCACGGCGGCATCTGCCGTAGCGACCACAGTGTGCGCATCGTCCAGCAGCAGGAGCTTGACACCCGAGGTGCCTAAATCGATTCCGAGGTACATGGGTGATGGACAGATGTCAGTGATTCACAGTGAAAGCCATGGCCTGGCCTTTGCCTTTGGCGGGTTGCGTGAAGGGGTCACGCAACAAGGGCCTCCCCCCTCTCAGGGTGCAGATCCGGCCGGGGATCAGGAAGTCTTTCCAAACCTTCCCGCGCCCTGCTTGCGGTACTCGCTGGGCGTCATGCCCTTGATGTCCAGAAAGCGGCGGTTGAAGTTGGCCATGTTGTTGAAGCCCACGTCATACGCAATGTGGGTGATGTAGCGCTCGGTCTCCATCAGCAGCTGGCACGCACGGTTCACGCGCACCAGGTTCACGAAGTCGGTGAAGGTATTGCCCGTGGCGCGGCGGAAGAAGCGCGAAAAGCGGCTCTCCGTCATGCCCAGCTCTTGCGCCAGGTCGGCCGCCGATAGCGGGTCGGCCAGGTGGTCGGTGATGCGGCTCACGATGGCGTTGATCTGGTCGAGCTGGGTATCGTTGTCCTCGCTTTGCAGCTGCGTGCTCGACAGCAGGCGAAAGTCGGTGCAGCGCGCCAGGTCGCTCATGAACTCACAGAAAGCGCCGAACCGGGCGAGCCCCTGGCGCGCCTTGATGCGGTGCCAATGCTCTTGCGCCTGCGCTTCCATGCCAAAGAACTCCACACCGTGGCGCGCGCGCTCCAGCAGAGGCAGCACCTCGCGCAGCTCGGGGATGGTCTCGCTGCTGGCCACCAGCGGCGCGTGCGAGAACTGGATCACCAGGTCGCGCAGCGGCACGCCGCCTTCGGGCAGGTCCATGCTGATCCAGTTGTGCGGCAGGCGCGGCCCGGTCAGCACCAGGTGGCCGGGCTGGAACTGACCGATCCAGTCCCCCACAAAGACCTTGCCAGAAGTGGCCGTGATCAGGTGCAGCTCGTACTCGTCGTGGTAATGCCAGCGCGCCAGCGGCGTGGGAAACCCGTGCGACAAACAACGGATGAAGCCCGCCGTCTCGGGCGACTCGTAGCCCAACGCGGGCGAGCGCACATAGTCATGCTCCAGCTCGGGCTTGGTCTGGCGCGGGGCGATGGGCATCTTCACGGTCATGGCGGTAGTGGGCTCAAATTACACCAGCATCAGGCGCCTGTCCGCTCTGCCACAAAAGCCAACACGCGGGCATAGGCTTTGCGCAACGCGTCTACGAGTCGGGGGTGGCCGGCCATCTCGCCCCACAAGGTCGTGTCGGCCGCAAAGGCCGCCACGGGGTCAGCGGCATCGCAGATGGCATGGGCCACTGCAGGGTCCATGGCCTGGTCCTGGTAGCTGTAGGGGATCTGCCCCGCGTGCCAGCGCTGCAGGTAGGCCAGGAACAGCGCGGGCAGCATGGCCACGCTGTCGAACGACGCGTTGCGCGCGAGCTTGTCGCGGATAGTGGGCGCAATCATGCCGGGGATCTTGGAGAACGCATCCATGGCCACGCGCTGGTTGGTGTCGGCGATGGCAGGATTGCCGAAGCGGTCCAGCACCACGTCGCGGTACTGCTCCAGGTTGATGGGGCAAGGCTGCTCTGGGGTGTGGAGCACCGGGATCGCGTCGTCGGTGACGTAGTCGTAGGCCATCTGGCGAATGGCCGCGTCGTGTGTGCCTTCGTGGATGTACTGGTAACCCGCCAGCGTGCCCGCCCAGGCAATGCAGCTGTGGGTGGCATTGAGCAGGCGGATCTTGGCCTCTTCGTGCGCCTGCACCGACTGCACCATCTCGACGCCGACCGTTTCCCACGCGGGGCGGCCTGCGATGAAGTCGTCTTCAATGACCCACTGGATAAAGCTTTCACCCATGAGTGCGGCCTTGTCATCCCAACCTGTTGCGGCCTTCACGCGCTCGGCCACATCGGGCGTGGGGCGCGGCGTGATGCGGTCCACCATGGCGTTGGGGCTGGTGGTGTTCTGCTCTACCCACTCTTTGAGTGGCGCATCGCCCAGCGCCTCGATGAACTGCAGCAGCCCGCCGCGCGAGCGGTCGCCGTTGTGGCGCAGGTTGTCGCAGTTCATCAGCGTCACGGCGCCCGCACCGGCTGCCCTGCGCGCGCGCAGGATGCTGACCAGGCCGCCGTAGATGGTGTGGCCTGCCTGGCCCGCCTTCACGGCCGCCAGGTCGGCGCGCAGGTCGGCAAACGTGGGCCAATCGAGCTGGTTCTGGGCATCCAGGTAGTAGCCCGCTTCGGTCACCGTGAAGCTGATGATGCGCGTGGCGGGGTCGGCACCCATGGCAATCAGCGGGGCCAGGTCGTCCTGGTAGGGGATCACGCGCTGGATCGACTCGATGACGGTGTAGCTGCGCTCGCCTTGGGGGGTGACGGTTTCGAGCGTGTAGCGCCCATCCTGCGCTTGCAGCGCCGCGATGGTGCCGGCCATGTCAGGGCGCAGGTTGCCGCCTGCGATGGCCCAACCCGTGTCGCCCTGCTGGCGCAATGCGTGAACGTAAACGGCCTGGTGGGCGCGGTGGAACGAGCCCAGGCCCAGGTGCAGGATGAAATTCATGGTGCGTGACTGCAGGTTTCTAGAGATCAAAGTTCGTGGGCATCATCACGACGTCGCGGATGGTCATGCCGCGCGGGCGGGTGAGCATGAAGAGCACCACGTCGGCCACTTCGGACGCCTCGATGAGGCTGCCGCTGGCCTTGGCCTCGGCGAGCTTCTCCGCGGGCCAGTCGGCCAGCAGCGAGGTGATGACGGGCCCGGGCGAGATGGAGCCCACGCGGATGCCGTGCTTGAAGACCTGGCGGCGCACGGTCTGCACGAAGCAGTTGACGGCCCACTTGGACGAGGCGTAGACGGGCTCCCACGGCGTGGGGAAATGCGCGGCCAGCGAGCTGGTGACGATGATGTCGCCCGTGCCGCGCTCGATCATGTGGGGCAGCACGTTGTGCACGTTCTTCATCACCACGTTGACGTTCAGGTTGAGCATGCGGTCTATGGCGTCGGGGTCGGCATCCACCAGGTCGCCGCCCACATACAACCCAGCATTGGCGTGAAAGATGTCGAGTTGTCCCGCAATGGCCAGCGTGCGCGCAAGCAGGCTCGCACACTGCTTTGTGTCCAGCAAATCCAGCACCAGCGGCGACGCTTGGGCGCCGATGGCAGCGCAAGCCTTGTCCAGCGCTTTTTCATCGCGGTCGATAAGTACCACGTGCGCTCCAGCGTCGGCCATGGCCTTTGCACTGGCAAACCCGATGCCCGATGCGGCGCCGGTAACGGCCGCCACCTTGCCTTGAAGTTCTCGTCCGGGGGGCATGGAAGCAGTCATGGCGGTCATGCGGTCTGGCGGGCCACCACGCGGCCGTTCGGGTCGAACCAATGGGCGTGCGACGCGTCGATGTCCAGGCTCACCGCATCGCCGGCGCGCAGGCCTGTGCGGTCGTTCTGGCGCGCCACAAACTGCGCGCCGCTGGGCGTGCTCACGTAGATCAGCGTCTCTGCGCCCAGTGCTTCCACCAGGTCCACCTGGCCCGGCACCGGCGTCGCGCCGGTGTTGCGCACCGTGATGTTCTCGGGGCGCAGGCCGATGGCACCGCCCTCCGCCCCGGCGGGTGCC
Organism: Acidovorax sp. GW460-11-11-14-LB4; assembly: GCF_059423685.1. Taxonomy (NCBI): domain Bacteria; kingdom Pseudomonadati; phylum Pseudomonadota; class Betaproteobacteria; order Burkholderiales; family Comamonadaceae; genus Acidovorax; species Acidovorax sp. GW460-11-11-14-LB4. The sequence continues at coordinate 33,323 of NZ_JBWKYJ010000026.1, forward strand.
TGCTGCTGCACGGGCGATGGCAGCTGCGGCAAGGGCACCACATTCATCTGCGGCGTGCCGATGAACTGGGCCACGAACTGGTTGGCAGGCTTGTCGTACAGCTCCAGCGGCGTGCCCACCTGCTCGATGACGCCATCGCGCAGCACCACCACGCGATCGGCCAGCGTCATGGCCTCGACCTGATCGTGCGTGACGTAGATGGTGGTGGCGCCCAGGTCGCGGTGCAGCTTGGCGATCTCCACCCGGGTCTGGCCGCGCAGCGCCGCGTCGAGGTTGGACAGCGGCTCGTCGAACAAAAACACCTTGGGCGCGCGCACGATGGCGCGGCCGATGGCCACGCGCTGGCGCTGCCCGCCCGACAGCTCCTTGGGCGTGCGCTGCAGGTACTGCGTGAGGTTGAGAATGCGCGCGGCGTTCTGCACCTTCTCGTCGATCACCTGCTTGTCCACCTTGGCGAGCTTGAGCGCAAAGCTCATGTTCTCGTACACGCTCATGTGCGGGTACAGCGCATAGCTCTGGAACACCATGGCCAGGTCGCGCTTGCTCGAGGGCTGGTCGGTGATGTCGCGGCCGTCCAGCATCAGGGTGCCGCCGTCGATGTTTTCGAGCCCCGCGATCAGCCGCAGCAGCGTGGACTTGCCGCAGCCCGAGGGGCCGACGAAGACGATGAACTCGCCTTGCTGGATGGTGAGGTCGATGCCCTTGATGGCGCGGTGCTCACCAAAGAATTTCTCGATGCCGCACAGTTGGAGGTAGGCCATGGAATCGGGTTCCTGAAAACTTGATTGCGTTGGATAGGAAAGCTGCGCGTTACTTCACGGCGCCAAACGTCAGGCCCTGCACCAGCTGCTTCTGGCTGAACCAGCCAAAGACCACGATGGGCGCAATGGCCATCAGCGAGGCGGCGGACAACTTGGCCCAGAACAGGCCCTCAGGGCTGGAGTACGACGCGATCAGTGTGGCCAGCGTGCCGGCCTTGGCGGCGCTGAGGTTCAGGCTCCAGAAGGCCTCGTTCCATGACAGCACCAGGCACAAGAGGCCGGTGGACGCGAGGCCGCCCATGCCCAGCGGCAGCAGCACCAGGCGCACCTCTTGCCACAACGTGGCGCCGTCCATGCGCGCGGCTTCCAAAATCTCGCGCGGGATGTCCTTGAAGTGCGAATACAGCATCCAGACCATGATGGGCAGGTTGGACAGCGCGAACACGATGATGAGCGCGAGCTGCGTATCGAGCAGGTGGCTCTTTTGCGCCAGCACATAAATGGGTACCAGCGCGCCCACGGCGGGCATCATCTTGGTCGAGAGCATCCACATGAGGATGTCCTTGGTGTACTTGCCCTTGAAGAAGGCCATGGCGTAGGCCGCAGGCGCAGCCAGCATGAGCCCCACCAGGGTAGAGACCACGCTGGTGATGACCGAATTCTTGGCGTACAGCAGGTAGTCGCTGCGCTCCTGCACCTCGTGGAAGTTTTCGAGCGTGGGGACAAAGAACAGCTGCGGCGGCACGGCGATGGCCTGCAACTCGGTCTTGAACGCCGTGAGGAACAGCCAACCCAGCGGGAAAAACAGCAGCAGGGCCACGCCCCAGGCAGCGGCGGTGCGCAGGGCCAGCAGGCCGAGCGGGAAGTTGGAGCGGCGTCGTTTTGTCGTTGTCATGAGCGTTGCCCCGTCTTACTTGTCAAGGTTCTTGCCGACCATGCGGATCAGAAACACCGCCGCGATATTGGCCAGCAGCACTGCGAACAGCGCCCCTGCCGAGGCAACGCCCGCATCGAAGTTGAGCAGTGCCTGCTTGAAGATCAGGAAGGTGACGTTGGTGCTCGCATCGCCCGGCCCGCCACCCGTGGTGGTGTAGATCTCGGCAAAGATGCTGAGCAAAAAGATGAGTTCGATCATCACCACCACGGCTACCGAGCGCGCCAGGTGTGGCACATACAGGTAGCGCAGTTGCTGCAGGTAGTTGGCGCCGTCCATGCGCGATGCTTCCAGCTGTTCGTGGTTCATGCTCTGCAATGCGGTCATGAAGATCAGCGTGGCAAACGGCAGCCATTGCCACGACACCATGACGATCACCGAGAACAACGGGTGGTCCGTGAGCCAGTCCACCGGCTGTGCGCCAAAGAACATCCACACCTGGGCGAGCACGCCGTAGATGGGATTCATCATCATGTTCTTCCACATCAGCGCGTTCACCGTGGGCATGACGAAAAACGGCGAAATCAACAGCACCCGCACGATGCCCCGGCCCGCAAACGGCTCGTTGATGAGCAGCGCAATCGCAATGCCGAACACCACCGTGATGAGGATCACACTACCCAGCAGCAAGATGGTGTTGACCACCGCCGTGCCAAACGATGGGTCGGTGACGAAATACTCAAAGTTCTCCAGCCCGGCAAAGCCCGTCTGGTCCGGCTGCATGAGGTTGTAGCGGATGAGCGAGAAGTAGATCGTCATCACCAGCGGCACGATCATCCACAGGAAGAGCGTGGCCATGGCTGGCGTGAGCAGCAGACGGGGTAGCAGGCGGCGGTTCATGGGAATTCCGATACAGACTTACACAGCGCAGTGAGGCAAGCGCTCAGTGGGCGCAGCGAGCGGCCCGAGGTGGGGGGTGCTGTACCGCAGTCGTACTCCCGTACGGCGAGGAACACCGCCCCCAGATCGGGCCGCGCAGTAGCCCAATGGGTGCTTGCCTATTTGTAGTAGCCGGCCTTCTTCATTTCGCGGTCAGCCGCCACCTGGCCGGCCTTGAGTGCCGCGTCCACCGTCGTCTTGCCTGCCAGCGCAGAACTCATCTGCTGGCCCACGGCGATACCGATGGCCTGGAACTCCGGAATGGCCGCGAACTGCACGCCCACATACGGGCTCTTGGGCAAGGTCGAATCCGTGGGGTTGGCCGAGTCGATGGCGGTCTTCTCTGCGGCGGCAAAACGCGCGGCCTTCTGGAATTCCGGCGAGGCGTAGGTGCTCTTGCGCGTGCCGGTGGGCACGTTGGCCCAGCCGTTGGTCTTGGCCACCAGCTGGATGTAGTCCTTGCTGGTGGACCAGGTGATGAACTTCTGCGCGGCGTCGACCTTTTTGGAACCAGCCGGGATGGCCAGATTCCACGACCACAGCCAGTTCGCGCCCTTGGGCGTGTTCATGGTGGGCGCCTGGGCAAAGGCCATCTGGTCGGCCACCTTGGACTGCTTGGGGTCCGCCACGAACGATGCGGCGATGGTCGCGTCCACCCACATGCCGCACTTGCCGGAGTTGGTCAGCGCCAGGATCTCGTTGAAGCTGTTGGCCGACGAGCCGGGCGGGCCATAGTTCTTGAGCAGGTCGACGTAGAAGGTGATCGCATCCTTCCAGGGCTTGGACTCGAGCTGCGGCTTCCACTGCATGTCGAACCACTGGCCGCCGAAGGTGTTGACCAGCGTGGTCAAAAACGCCATGTTGTCACCCCAGCCTGGCTTGCCGCGCAGGCAGATGCCGTACACGCCGTTCTTGGGGTCGTGCATCTTGGCGGCCAGGTCCTTGATCTGCGGCCAGGTGGGACGCTCAGGCACCTGCACGCCGGCCTTGTCGGCCAGGTCCTTGCGGTACATCAGCATGGAGCTTTCGCCATAGAACGGCGCGGCAAACAGCTTGCCGTCCACCGTCAGGCCATTGCGCACGGCGGGCAGCAGGTCATCCACGTCGTAGGCAGCATCGGTCTTCAGCTCCTGCAGCCAGCCCTTCTTGCCCCAGATGGGCGCTTCGTACATGCCGATCGTCATCACGTCGAACTGGCCGCCCTTGGTGGCGATGTCGGTCGTCACGCGCTGGCGCAGCACGCCTTCTTCGAGCGTGACCCACTTGAGCTTGATGTCGGGGTTCGCCTGCTCGAAATTCTTGCTGAGCTTTTGCATCTCGATCATGTGGCCGTTGTTCACGGTGGCAATCACGAGTTCGGTCTGCGCATGCGCAGCGGCTCCGCAAAGCGATGCCGCCAGGGCGGCAACGGCCAGAGCCAGGCGAGTGTGTGGACGAGTGGAACGGGGCATCGGAACGTCTCCTGCGTAGTTGGTATGGATCTGCCATTCAACGCCAGTCGAATCTCGGCATTGATGGGCTGAACGATACCGATGCTCTGATGCTCAGTTGATACTTTGAAAAGCACTACACATACTAAATTTCGCCAGAATCTCAGGATTTATACCTAGTCGCATCAATTGGGTATGTGCATTGTGGGCCTGGGGCGCCCGCCCTGGCGCTGCGGGGTGCTGCACACATTTGACCCAAGGGCGCGCCCTGAGTGGGCCGACTGTTTCCAAAACTGGAACAGTCAGTTTGCGACCAAGTGGTTTTTCCCTGAACACCATCGGCGTACAGTTCAACCCATCGATGAGCCGAACCCGCAAGGCGACTCACCGAACCCGGTTCAGGAATGGTTTTTGACCCGGCTTTTTTGAGACGCTTTTTCAACTTCAAGGACTTATCAATCATGAACAACACCGCACGTTTGCTCTCCATCGCCGCTGTCGCCGCTTTCGCTTCTTTTGGCGCCCAGGCTGACGAAGCCGATGCTTCGCAGTTCGCCACCAAGTTTGAAACCAACCGCACCCGCGCTGAAGTGGCTGCTGAAGCCGCTACCGTGGCCCAGACCCGCTCGATCGAGCCCGCTGGTTCGCGTGTGGTGACCTACAAGTCCACAGCTGACCGCGCTGCCGTGCGTGCCCAGGCTGCTGAAGCTGTGCGCACTGGCCAGATCCCTTCCGGCGAAATCGGCGCTCTGTAAGCCGTCCCGGAATCAACGGACCTGCCCCCACCCCATCAAGAATCGAGATCACCATGAACAAGACCACACGTTTCCTGTCCATCGCTGCCGTGGCTGCTTTCTCCGCTTTCGGCGCCCACGCTGACGAAGCCGACAGCTCGCAATTCGCCCTGAAGTTCGACACCAACCGCACCCGCGCCGAAGTGGCTGCTGAAGCCTCTACCGTGGCCCAAACGCGTAGCATCGAACCCGCTGGTTCGCGTGTCGTGACCTACAAGTCGACTGCCGACCGCGCTGCAGTGCGCGCCGCAGCGGCCGAAGCGGTACGCACCGGCAAGATCCCTTCGGGCGAAATCAGCGCAATGTAAGAATGCGGGCCTTCCCATGGTGGTGGCCTCTCACGGTTGTGGGTGCTGCCACCATGCGGAAGTGTTTCCCCCTGACTCTCTGAGAGGGCTCCTGCATGGGAGCCCTTTTTGCATGGACAAAAAGCTCAGGCCACCAGTGTCTTGAACATCACATGGGCATCGACATAGCCCCGCGTGTGGTGCCGGAAGGCCCCGGGCAGCGTGCCCACGATCGCAAAGCCCAGGTGCTGCCACAGCCGCACGGCGCGCACGTTGCTGGCTACCACCAGGTTGAACTGCATGGCCCGAAAGCCCATGACCACAGCCTGCTGCTGGGAGTGCTCACACATCAACGAGGCCACGCCCTGCCCCTGCGCGGTCGGCGCCACCACATAGCCACAGTTGCACACATGGGCGCCCTGCCCGGCCTGGTTGGGCTTGATGAAATAGGTACCCCAAATCTCCCCGCCCGCGCCAAGGACGACAAAGGTTGCGGCAGGCAGCTCTACCCAGGCTTTGTGGATCTCGGCCTCGGTGCTGTCGGGGGCAAACGCATACGTGTCTCCCGCCCGGAAGGTGGTGCGCAGGATGGGCCACACGGCGGGCCAGTCGGCAGCCTGGAGGGGGCGGATGGTGACGGGGGTATCGGAAGTCGTCATGGGAAGTGCAGTGGATGGATGGCGAATCTGGCATTCTCCCGCTCCGCATAAAATCCGCCGTCGGCAACGGCCACCCCTTGATGGCGGCGCCCTACCCTGAGTGATCCATCCCATGACCCAGCCTTCTGCTGCCCCGCCAGCTCCTGCCTTGCCCGCCCGCCCCGTGCGCTCCCAGTACGAAGATTTCATGCGCCATGTGTTCACCCACGGCGTGGACAAGTCGGACCGCACCGGCACCGGCACCAAGAGCGTGTTCGGCCACCAGATGCGGTTTGACCTGAAGGAAGGTTTTCCGCTGGTCACGACCAAGAAGGTGCACCTCAAGTCAATCATCCAGGAGTTGTTGTGGTTCCTGACCGGATCGAGCAACAACAACTGGCTGAAAGAGCGCGGCGTGACCATCTGGGATGAATGGGCTCGCGAGGACGGCGACCTGGGCCCGGTGTACGGCGTGCAGTGGCGCAGCTGGCCGACGCCGGACGGCGGGCACATCGACCAGATCAGCGACGTCATCCAAACGCTCAAGACCAACCCCGACTCGCGCCGCATCATCGTGAGCGCCTGGAACGTGGCCGAGCTGCACAAGATGGCGCTCATGCCGTGCCACGCTTTCTTTCAGTTTTACGTAGCCCCGGCGCAAGAGCCCGGCGGGCGCGGCACGCTGTCTTGCCAGTTGTACCAGCGCAGCGCAGACATCTTTCTGGGTGTGCCGTTCAACATCGCCAGCTATGCGCTGCTGACCCACATGGTGGCCCAGCAGTGCGACCTGGAGGTGGGCGACTTCGTCTGGACGGGTGGCGACTGCCACATCTACAGCAACCACCACGAGCAAGTGCAGACCCAGCTGGCGCGTACGCCCTACCCCTACCCCGTGCTGAACATCAAACGCAAGCCGGGCAGCATCTTCGACTACGAGTACGAAGACTTTGAAGTGGTGGACTACCAGTGCCACCCTGCCATCAAGGCGCCCGTGGCAGTCTGACCTGACCACTGCACCAGCCAGCCTGCGGCACAGGCCCCGCTTTCACCCATAACCAATACAACGAGCTTCTATCTATGTCTTCCGGCGGATTCCACGTACACGGCCCCCACGACCACGCGGTCGAACATGCCACCCACGGCCACGATGCTGCGCACCACGGTGCGGACCATGGCGGCGGCTCGTCCACCAACAAGATCGCCATGTTCACGGCCATCGTGGCCACGGTGGGTGCCATCTTTGCCTACATGGGCGGCGCCACCCAGGCCAATGCGGGCCTGATGAAGAACGACGCGGCCATCAAGAAGACCGAGGCCTCCAACCAGTGGAATTACTTCCAGTCCAAAAGCACCAAACAAAGCCTGGCCGAGCTGGCCCGTGACCTGACCCCGGCCGAAGCCGAGAAGGTCAAATACCAGGCCAAGATCGACCGCTACGAAAAAGAGAAGAACGAGATCAAGACCGCGGCCGAAAAGCTGGAGGCCGATGCCCACGCCTTCGATCAGCAAAGCGAGGCCCAGATGCACCAGCACCACCGCTGGGCCCAGGCCACCACCGCGCTGCAGGTGGCGATTGCCCTGGCCGCGATTGCGCTGCTGACCAAGAAGAAGTGGCTGGAATACGGCATGTACGGCGTGGCCGCCGTGGGCCTGGGTGTGGGCGCGCTGGCGTTCCTGCACATCTGATCCCCTCCCCATTCAAGCACCGAGCGAGCCCTATGCCCCTGCACCTCATTTACGCCCGCGCGGCCAACGGCGTCATCGGCAAGGACAACCGCCTGCCCTGGCACATCCCCGAGGACATGGCGCACTTCAAGCAGCTCACGCAGGGATGCCCGGTGGTCATGGGCCGCAAGACCTGGGACTCGCTGCCCGCACGCTTTCGCCCCCTGCCCGGCCGCACCAACATCGTGGTGACGCGGCAGGCCGACTGGCAGGCCGAGGGTGCCCACCGCGCAGGCAGCCTGGCCGAAGCACTGGCGCTGTGCGACGCGGGCAAAACCGTGTGGATCATTGGGGGCGCGCAGATCTATGCCGAATCCTTGCCCCTGGCGGACTGCGTGGAGGTGACGGAGATCGCCCAGGACTTTGACGGCGATGCCTATGCCCCCGTGCTGGGCGCAGAATGGGTAGAAACCGCCCGCGAGCACCACGTGAGCGCCAACGGGCTCCCGTTCAGCTTTGTGACCCGTGTGCGCCGCGCCTGACGCTTCTGCCCCTTTCCTCATCTACTCACATTTTGATAGCTGCCAGCGCATGATCCACTAGCGCTACCGGCCAAAAACCATGCAAATTGCCACCTGGAACGTGAACTCCCTGTCGGTGCGCCTGCCCCAGGTGCTGGCCTGGCTGGCCGCCAACCCGGTCGATGCCCTGTGCCTGCAGGAGCTCAAGCTCACCGACGACAAGTTTCCCCACGACGCGTTGAAAGAGGCCGGCTACGAAGCCGTGGCCTTCGGCCAGAAGACCTACAACGGCGTGGCCATCCTGAGCCGCCACCCGTTGCGCGACGTGGTGCGCAACATCCCTGACTTTGGCGACGAGCAGGCCCGTGTCATCGGTGCCACGCTGGACACTCCGGCAGGCCCGCTGCGCCTGCTCAACGGCTACTTCGTCAACGGCCAGGAGCCGGGCTCGGAAAAGTTCGCCTACAAGATGCGCTGGCTGCAGGCGCTGCAGGACATGGTGCGCGCCGAGATGGCCGCCCACCCGCGCCTGGTGCTGGTGGGCGACTTCAACGTGGCACCGGAAGACCGCGACTCGTATGACCCCGAAGGCCTGCGCGAGACCATCCACCACACCACCGAAGAGCGCAACCACTTCCAGGCGCTGCTGGCGTTGGGACTGACCGATGCCTTCCGCATGTTCGAGCAGCCCGAAAAAAGCTACTCGTGGTGGGACTACCGCATGCTGGGCTTCCAGAAAAACCGGGGCCTGCGCATCGACCACATCCTGGTGAGCGAAGCGCTCAAGCCCACAGTGACGGCCTGCGTGGTGGACCGCGCCCCGCGCAAGAACCCGCAGCCCAGCGACCACGCGCCGGTGGTGGTCACGATGAGCGCCTGATACGCCCTGGAACCGCTGGGCTGCAGCCCTCAGGCTGCCCGTATGCGACGCAAAAAAGGCTGCCAGAGTATTCCTCTGGCAGCCTTTTTTCTGGGGGCAACCCTCAGATGCAGCACAGGCGCCATCTCAGGCGTGGCTTCCCCCAGGGACTCCCTTGGCCCCTGAGATCAGGGCCGTGGCGAGAACCCGTCGCGCAGCGCACGCACCTCGTCGTGGTTGCGCTGGGCGCCTTGTGCCTGGCGCTCCACCAGCGCGCGCACATCTGCAGGCAGCGTCGCCTTCAACGCCTTGCGGTAGCGGGCCACCGCAGCGTCCTCGCCACGCTCGCACTCTTCCAGCACGGCCTTGTCGTCGCGGGTGGAAAGTGCCGTCTTCACCGACACCCAGCCCCGGTGCAGCGCACCTGCCACCGTGCCGCCCTGTGCAGGGTCGCCATTCAGGCGGCGGATCTCATGCTCCAGCTCGACAGCGGCAGCGGCACATTCACGCGAGTGGCGCTGGAAGATGCCCTTGAGCTGGCCCGACTCGGCATGCTCTGCACAGGCATGGAAGCCGTACTCGCCATCGCGTGCAGACTCCAGCAGGTCATTGAGTACATCGACCACATCCTCGGCGTCGATCACGTCCATCGGACGGTCGGTGGCGAGCGCAGTGCGGTTGGCGGCGCGCTCCCACGCCGCACGGGTGGCGGGGCGCACATCGGTCCAGGCTAGGCCGTCGCTGCCGTGGCGTGCGCGCCAGTCGTCCGCTAGGCGCGGCTCGATGGCGTCAAAGTCGCCCTCGTAGCGGCCCACAGACGACCAGCCCAGCTCATAGGCGGGACGGTATTGGTCGTACGTGCGGCCGCCCACGTAGTACGGCTCGCGGTGGTAGGTTTCGCGCCAGTAGGCGTCTTCTTCGGTGGGGTTGACGGCCTCGGCAGCCGCCTTGCCAGCCAGGCCGCCGGCCACAGCCCCCGCTACGCCACCAATGGCAGCGCCGACCGGGCCGCCGAAAGCACCGGCAGCAGCGCCGGCTGCAGCGCCACCCAAGGCAGCACCCACGCCCGTTCCGACGGGGTGAGCACCCGGCTCATTGGTCAAAGGGTCACGGTTGGCATCGTTGAAATCCGACATAGGAACATCTCCGGTTGGTTGACAGTGACTTCATTGTTGAAGCCACCTCCGGAGTGCCGGGTCGGCCCAGGGAGGGCCTGCATGTAGGACATGGCCCGCCATGCAGTGCGATGCGCAGCGCGCATCCGGGCCAGGTTGCAGCGATGCCACCAGCGATGTAGTGGCACCTTGCATTGCTACGATTTCAATAGCTGCAGAGGCATGATAAACATGCACCTGCGGCCATTTTCATACTTCATCCGGCGCGTCCAGCCCCAACTCCTGGATCTTGCGGGTGATGGTGTTGCGCCCAATGCCCAGGCGCTGCGCGGCCTCCATGCGACGGCCGTGGGTGGCCACCAGGGCCGTGCGGATCAGGCGCGACTCAAAGCGCCGCGTGAGCGCGTCCCACACCTCGGGCTGGCCACCTGCGAGCAGTTTTTGCGCCTCGGTTTCCAGTGCCTGCTCCCAGCTGTGGGCAGCAGCCACAGGGGCTGCGGCGGCGTCGGCCGACCAGGACGCAACGGCCGCAGGTGCAGACGCCGACACCGGAGCAGACGCCTGCGCTGCAGGGTGCAGGCCACCCACCAATTCGGGTGCAGGCTGCGCCACTGGCGCAACAGGGGCCAGCGGGGCCACCGGCATCGATGTCACCGTGGCCGCCGCAGGCTCGGCGCCCGCCGTGGCGCGCACTGGCGGCTGGTACACCGGGGCTTCCAGCACCTCGGGCGGCAGGTCCTGCAGCGAGATCACCTGGGCAGGCGCCATCACCGTGAGCCAGTGGCAGATGTTCTCCAGCTGGCGCACGTTGCCCGGGAAGGCAAACTGCTCCAGCCGCGCCAGTGCTGAATCGGCAATGCGCTTGGGCTCCACGCCCAGCTGCCGCGCGCTTTGCTGCAGAAAGTGGCGCGTGAGCATGGGCACGTCTTCATGCCGCTCGCGCAGCGCGGGCAGGCGCAGGCGGATCACGTTGAGGCGGTGGAACAAGTCCTCGCGGAAGCCGCCTTCCTTGACGCGCTGCTCCAGGTTCTGGTGGGTGGCGGCAATCACGCGCACATGGGCCTTGACGGCTGCGTGGCCGCCCACGCGGTAGAACTGGCCGTCCGACAACACGCGCAGCAGGCGCGTCTGCAAATCAAACGGCATGTCGCCGATTTCGTCGAGGAACAGCGTGCCGCCCTCGGCCTGCTCGAAGCGGCCGCGCCGCTGGGTCTGGGCGCCGGTGAAGGCGCCGCGCTCATGGCCGAAGAGTTCGCTCTCCAGCAGGTCTTTGGGGATGGCGGCGGTGTTGATGGCCACAAAGGGGCCGTCTGCCACGGGCGAATGCTTGTGCAGCGCGCGCGCCACCAGCTCCTTGCCCGAGCCCGATTCGCCGGTGATGAGCACCGTGACCTGGCTTTGCGACAGCCGCCCGATGGCGCGAAACACGTCCTGCATGGCGGGCGCCTGGCCCAGCATTTCGGGGGTCGCGGTCTGGCGCTCTTCGGTGACTTCTTCGCGCTGGCTTTCTTCCACCGCTCGGCGGATCAGCTCCACCGCCTTGGGCAGGTCAAACGGCTTGGGCAGGTATTCGAACGCGCCGCGCTGAAAAGCCGACACCGCGCTGTCGAGGTCGGAGTACGCCGTCATGATGATGACGGGCAGGCCGGGCTGCAGCTCGCGCACCTTCTCCAGCAGTTGCAGGCCCGAACCTCCGGGCATGCGGATGTCGCTCACCAGAACCTGGGGGCCCTGGCGCGCGGGGTCGCCTGCGGTGACATCGGCCAGTGCGTCCAGCACTTCGCGCGGGTGCGTGAAGCTGCGCGTGGGCAGGTTCTCGCGGGCCAGCGCCTTTTCCAGGACGAAGCGGATCGAGGGGTCGTCATCTACTATCCAGATCGGCTTCATATGTTTTTCTTACCTTCCCTGTGGTTGCGTGTCAGGGACCGTCATGCGCTGTCAGGGCAAGGGGATCAGGATTCGGAAGTCGGTGCGACCCGGTACGCTGTCGCATTCGATCAACCCGTGGTGACGCTGCACGAAGGTTTGCGCCAACGTCAGCCCCAGCCCTGATCCGCCGTCCCGACCCGATACCAGTGGATAAAAAATCCGCTCCTTGATGGCATCGGGTACGCCCGGTCCGTTGTCGATGACATGCAATTCCAGTGCCAGCCGGTAGCGCTGCCGGCCGAACGTGACCTGGCGGGCCACGCGCGTGCGCAGCGTGATCACGGCATCGCCCTTGGCGATTCGCTCTGACAACGCTTGGGCCGCGTTCTGCACGATGTTTAGCACCGCCTGAATGAGCTGCGCACGGTCCCCACGAAACTCGGGGATGGAGGTGTCGTAGTCGCGCTGTACCTTGAGGCCCTGCGGGTATTCGACCAGCACGAGCGAGCGCACCCGCTCGCACACCTCATGGATGTTCACGTCGCCCACCAGATGCGGGTGGCGGTGGGGCGCGAGCAGCCGGTCCACCAGGCTTTGCAGGCGGTCGGCCTCGTGGATGATGACCTGGGTGTATTCGGTGAGCTCGCGGTTATCGAGCTCCATCTCCAGCAGTTGCGCCGCGCCTCGAATGCCGCCCAGCGGGTTCTTGATCTCATGGGCTAGGTTGCGGATCAGCTCCTTGTTGGCCTGGGCCTGGTCACGCAGGCGCTCTTCGCGGTCCTGGCGGGCCTGCTGCTCCAGCGGCCACAGCTCCACCAGGATTTCGCCCACCTGCTCGGCATCGGCCACGTTGACATGCACGGGCACCGGGTCCTGGTGCAGGCGCTTCAGGCTGGCCTCGTAGCGCAGCGCGGCAAAGTCCTTGCCCCGGGCGCCCGCCAGTGCGGTCTGCAGCAGTGCCGGGTCGGTGAAGAAGGTAGAGAAGTCCGCCCCTTCCAGGGTGCGGCGCGAGAGGCCCAGTGTGTTTTCCAGCGCGGCATTGGCAAACTGCACCGCGCCATCGTCAGCGCGCAGCACCGCCACCAGGGTGGACATCAGGTCCAGGGAATGAAAACGCCCGGTGTCAGCGCCGGGAAGGTCGGAGGAAGAAGGGGCACTCACACGCAATCACCGCTGTCAGTTGGTGGGTGCAGCAGGGGCAGGCAGGCGGGCAATCTCGCGCTTGATACCCGCAATGTCACTCTCGCTGCGGGCCACGCTGGCCTTGAGTTCAGCCGTGCGTTCGGTGTAGCGCTGGGGGTTGCGCAGATCGAGTGCGTTGCGCTCGGGGGCGCCGTTGTTGTATTCCTTGAGCAGCTCGGCATGGCGCGTTTCCGCTTTGCGCAGCTCGGACTCCAGAATCGCGCGGGCATCCGAGTCACGGGATTTTTGTTCGTTGTTGCTGACGCGTGGAGCGTTGGCGGGCGAGGTCGCAGACGACGGGGCTGCCGCACCACCCGCTGCAGGAGCTGCGGCAGACGCTGGGCGGGTGCCCTGCACAACGGTAACGTTGCCGCCCTCCACCAGCTTGCAGCCGCGCTCCTTGGCTTGCTGGGCGTTGTTGGTGTATTCGTTGCCGCAACGGTAGATGCGGTCTTGCGCCTGGACTGCGGGGACGGTGGCGGCGATGAGGAGCAGGGTGATGAGCGTTTTATTCATTCGGTTTCCTCGCACTGACATGCAGGGGACAGGGGAGTATCCCCCAATCACCCTACATCTCCAATCCAACAAGGGCAGACCCTTGAAGGGCTGTGTATACGGATGCAACACCTGGCGTCTTGGTTCCGCCGCACGCGTTCGGCGCAGGTAGCGCCGCCGCCCGCCCATGAAAAAAGGCGGCTTGCGCCGCCTTTTCTTGAGCAATGGTCTGCAGGCAGACGATTACAGCGAGTAGTACATGTCGTACTCGACAGGGTGCACTGCCATGCGGAAGCGGGTCACTTCGTTCATCTTCAGATCGATGTAGGCGTCGATCATGCTGTCGGTGAACACGCCACCCTTGGTCAGGAACGCGCGGTCCTTGTCCAGATGTTCCAGGGCCTGGTCCAGGCTGTGGCACACGGTGGGCACCAGCTTGTCTTCTTCTGGAGGCAGGTGGTACAGGTCCTTCGTAGCGGCTTCGCCAGGATGGATCTTGTTTTCCACGCCGTCCAGACCGGCCATCAGCAAGGCTGCGAAGCCCAGGTAGGGGTTCATCAGTGGATCGGGGAAGCGGGCTTCCACGCGACGGCCCTTGGGGTTGGCCACGTAAGGGATACGGATCGAAGCGGAACGGTTCTTGGCCGAGTAGGCCAGCTTCACCGGTGCTTCGAAGTGAGGCACCAGGCGCTTGTAGCTGTTGGTACCGGGGTTGGTGATGGCGTTCAGGGCACGGGCGTGCTTGATGATGCCGCCGATGTAGTACAGCGCGAAGTCCGACAGACCAGCATAGCCATCGCCAGCGAACAGGTTCTTGCCGTCCTTCCAGACGGACTGGTGCACGTGCATGCCGGAGCCGTTGTCGCCGTGGTAAGGCTTAGGCATGAAAGTGGCGGTCTTGCCGTAAGCGTTGGCCACGTTGTGGATCACGTACTTTTGCAGGATCGTCCAGTCGGCGCGCTCGACCAGCGTGCTGAACTTGGTGCCGATTTCGTTCTGGCCAGCGCCTGCCACTTCGTGGTGGAACACTTCAACCGGAATGCCCAGGGATTCGAGGATCAGGGACATCTCGGCGCGCATGTCTTGCGTGCTGTCAACAGGAGGCACGGGGAAATAGCCGCCCTTGACGGTGGGGCGGTGGCCACGGTTGCCGCCTTCGAGCTTGGCGCCTGTGTTCCAGGGGGCTTCGTACTCTTCGATTTCGTAGAACGTGTTGTTGGGTTCAGTGCTCCAGCGCACGCCGTCGAAGATGAAGAATTCTGGCTCGGGACCGAAGTAGGCCGTATCGCCCAGGCCGGAGGCCTTCAGGTAGGCTTCAGCGCGCTTGGCAATGGAGCGGGGATCGCGGTCGTAGGCCTTGCCGTCGGTGGGCTCGATCACGTCGCAGGTCAGGATCAGCGTCGTTTCTTCAAAGAACGGATCGATGTTGGCCGTGCTCGGGTCGGGGATCAGCTGCATGTCGGAGGCTTCAATGCCCTTCCAACCGGCGATCGACGAGCCGTCAAAGGCATGGCCCGAAGTGAACTTGTCTTCGTCGAAGTGAGAGACGGGCACCGTGGTGTGCTGTTGTTTGCCACGGGTATCGGTGAAACGGAAGTCAACGAACTTGACTTCGTTCTCCTTCACCATCTTCATCACGTCTGCAACGGTCTTGGCCATCAGGTTCTCCTGGATAAAGCGCTTGTTGAAAAAAGAGTTTGCCGAAATAAAAGCAGTTTGCGTGCCAGCCGAGTGCAGCACCGCACTATGAAGGAGCGCTACCCGCGACAGGTCGGCGTGGCATGCGCCAAAAAGCACCAATACGGTGCAATCCATCTACCAAATCTGAGTCTCACAGATTGCGCACCAATTCAGGGCCGCAATTTGCACCAAATTCGTGCAATCCTGTTTTCAAAGCCTGCCATGCAGCAGGCACCGAGGACGCGGGCCCTTTGACACCCAGTTCGATATGCCGCCCGTATTGTGGATGATCTACGCTGGGCAAACTGAACACCCGCACATCCGGGTGCGATTTTTCAATCTGCTCCATGAGGGGCGTCAAGGCTGCCTCCATCGCACCATAAACCACCACCGACTGCTCGGTCTGCGGTGCCCGGTTGAAATGGGCTGCGTAGTGGTGCTCCAGCACCCATTCGATCATGGGCCAGGCCATGACTGGGAAGCCCGGAACGAAGTGCACGGCACCGCCCCCAGCCCCGTCGCAACTGAAGCCGGGGATCTTGTTGTAGGGATTGGGGATGATGCGCGCACCCACCGGGAACATGCCCATGTTGAGGCGGTGCACGTTGTCGGACCGGTCGGGCTCATAGGGCACGCCCTGCTCGCGCGCCACATCCTGCATGCGTTCGCGAATCAGCGTCTCGGCTTCTGGGTGCAGGGCCAGATCCCGGCCCAGGGCACGTCCAGCACATTGCCGCGTGTGGTCGTCTGGGGTTGCGCCAATGCCGCCACACGAGAACACCACATCGGCCGACGCGAACGCCCGCTGCAAAGTGGCCGTGATGCGGTCCGGGCTGTCGCCCACATAGTCGGCGTAGGCCAGCGACAGGCCCCGCGCCGATAACAGGTCGATCACCTTGGGCATGTGCTTGTCGGCCCTTTTGCCTGACAGTATCTCGTCACCCACGATGATGAGACCAAAGGTGGGGGTCATGGTGGATTGTCTCCAGGGTTCGGATTTGCAGGGGGCGGCAGCACGAGGGCTGAGGGTGCCGCCATGTTCAGAGCTGGCGCGTCTTTGGGATGCGCGGCCGCTTCGGCCAATGGGGCGTGCCCGGTCGTCGGCGCCATGGTGGACCGCTCGGCACGCAAGCGCTGCAGGGCGGCCAGACCGTAGTGCGTGAACCACAGCGAGGAAAACGCGAACACCAGGGTGTAGATCCAGATCGCCAGCGGCACCAGCACAAAAAACGCGGCGGCAAACACCACGCCCGATGCCCACACAATGCTGGGCGCCGCCCCGAGATAGCCTGTGACGATACCAATGCCCAGCAGGCTACTGCGATGGCGGCGGAATATCTCCAGGCGCTCTTCCTTGCTGGCGTGGTCTGCCAAGGCGTCGAACACCATCACACGGTAGGTCAGCCAACCCCAGATCAGCGGCGGCAGGATGAGCACCAGCGGCGGCACCAGCCACAGCGGAACGGACACCACCAGCGCCACCAGCGCCAACACCGTGGACCCTACCGACCAGGCCACACTCGCGATGAAGGACCCGCCCTTCTTGCGCTCCAGATCCGGAAACCGCCGCGCAGCCACCAATGCCACCAGGGCGGGGGTCATGAGTACCGCTACGGTCAGCAGCGACACCACCACCAGCACAGGCGCCACGGCCAGCACCACCATCAACGGCGCCATGACAGCAGTCACATCCCCCAGGCCCCAGCCCTGAAGCCAACCCCAGACGCTGGCCAGCAACGAGGACGCATCGAGCAATGCGCGCATCTCCTGCACCGCCGCGTCCCAATAGAAGTAACCCAGGCCGAGTGCCAAAACGGCGATCAAGAACAGAGGCAAGAGCGACAGCGCAATCACCCGCGGACGCAGGCAATAGGCAGCGGCACGCCAGAAAGAATCAAGCAGTAATCCCATGGCGGCAAGCATACAGGCAGCGCCCGCCAAGCCGCTCAGGCCCTGCCCAGCAACCTCAGTACGCCCCGCCATTGCTGGGACCAGAACCCCGCGCCGTAGTCGCGCACACGGCCATCGGGGCCCGGCTCGACCTGGTCGCGCACGCCCGTGGGGTCAAAGCGCTTTTCAAAGTTGGCCGTGCCCATCAGCATGTCCCACCAGGGCAGAAGCACCCCGAAGTTATGCCCACCGAGCACCACGCGCGGCTGCGCGGCTGGCAAGCCTGCTGCAGCGCCGGTCGCTGGCTTGACCGTCTCGTGGCCAATGCCAATGCTGTGGTGCCGGCGGTGAAACCGGGGGCTGATCCAGAGCCGCTCACCCACCTGACCAAACCACAGCCGCACGTTGGCGTGCTGAAAGCTCTCGCTGAGCTGAGTGATGGCCACGATGGCAATGAACTGCCCCGGCGCAACGCCAATCAGCTGCGCCACCGTCACCAGAATCACGTCGCGCAGCAGGTCATCGAGCAGGTGGTTGCGGTTGTCGCTCCACATCGTCATCTGCTGCTGTGCATGGTGCAGCGAATGCAGCCGCCACCACCACTCAAAGTGATGCTGCCCCCGGTGGATCCAGTAGTCCACAAAATCGAACACCACCAGATACAGCAGCAAGCTGACCCAGGAGATGTCCGTCACACCCGGCCAGAGGCCATCGAGCTGGAACGTGCTGATACCCGCCACACGCAAGGCACCAAACAGTGAATCCGCCAGCGGATCCACCGTGAAAAACAGCGCCAGCCGGAACAGTCCCAGCCGGTGAATCAGGGTGTAGAGGATGTCAGTGCGGATGGTGGTGCGGTCATTGATCTGCTCCACCGGCCACCAGCGCTGCAGGGGGCCAATCACAGCCACGATGACGACCAGCTGCAGCAATCCCACCAGCAGCCAGCCGGAGGCCTCATAGCCGTTCTCCAGCAGGCTGGCCAGCCCTGTGGTGAACATCAGCGGCTGCAGCACGCTCTCAAAAAGCCATTGCTGCACGCTGTCAAATACACCGCCTAGCCATCCCATCGTGTCGCGCTCCCTGGCACCTGGTTATTCATGCAAACATGCGGCGCGTGCGCCCTCAGCCACGGCACACGCGATCCAACTTGATCCCACAGCCCATCTAGCGAACCTGAGCCGCTGCGGCCGCATAGTCAGGATGATCCCGCAAGGTACGAAAGCAAAACCCTCGCTGCTTGAGCCCTTCAATCAAAGGCTCCAGCACAGCGGGCGCCCAGGCGTCCTTGCGCGACCAGATCCCCAGGTGCGCCAGCAGGATATCGCCACTGCGCACATCACGCAGCGCCTTGTTCAGCAGCGCGGTGTTGCTGGCCGTCTCACTGGGCAGCTCATCCCCCAAGAAGCCGGCAGGCGACCACCCCACATGCGCGTAACCGCAGGCCTTCGCGCTGGCAATCAATTGTGCAGAGGTCTTGCCGCCAGGCGCGCGGAACAGGGGCAAAGGCGTCTTGCCGGTAATGGCCTTCAAACGATCCGCAGCACGGGCAATTTCTTCGCAGTATTCAGCTGCAGACATCACAAAGCTTTGACCCTCACGCTGTCCCGCCGAGGGACGGACCCGAAACGCCGGATGCGGCGCGCTGCCAGCATCGGCACGCCAGTAGGTGTGATTCCAGGTGTGGGAGGCAAACTCATGGCCCTCCGCGGCGCGTTCACGCCACCATGGGGCCCAATGGTCCCCCAGACTTCCATCGCCTTCCTTCGTGCGTTCGTTTGCAGCAAAGAAAGTCACGTGCACCTGCTGGCGCTTGAGCACCTCAGCCACCAAAGGCGCCACTTCCATGTGGCCAGTGTCAAAGGTCAGGTACAGGGGCTTTTTGCAGTCATTTTGGGCGGTAGCGCTGGTGAAACATGCCCAAACAGCTATCAATACGATAGCATCGCGACGCCTGCCGTGTGGTACACGAAGAGCGCTGAGAAACATACCTCTGACCGGCGGTGCAGCGCTCAACGCGGCGCGTGCTGCAAGGTCCAAACGCCGTGGGGCGATTTGCCCACGTTGACCTGGCGCACCACCTTCTTGGCCTGGGTATCCACCACGGACAGCTTCCGTGCCCAACGGGAACTGACGTAGATGTAGCGTCCGTCCGCCGAAACATCCATGCAATCAGGGCCGCCAGGCACAGGGTACGACTCGACGACCTGCTGGGTGTTCATATCGATCTTGCTGATCGAGTTGGCCACGCGATTGCTCACATACAGGTGGTGCCCATCGCCAGCAGCGCGAAAGGCGTGTGCACCGTTGCCTGTCTTGATCCGCTTGACGCTGACCGCTTCACGCCCGGAGATATCGAACACCTCCACGCTGTCACCGCCCGTCAGTCCCACAAACAGGTGCTTGCCATCGGGACTGCCGTAGACATCCGCAGGCATGGGGCCTGTTTTGACGCGCCATTTGATGGTCTGGGTGGCAATATCAATCGCCACCAGTTCGTCACTGTCCTGCATGGTCGAATAGACGGTGGTGCTGCGACTATCGATCCATAGATGGCTGGGGGTGCGCGATGTGGCCACGCGCTGCACCAGGGTCAGGTCCTTGCCGTCCCAGCGGTAAAAGTCCACGTGATTCAGACGGTTGGCGGCCGTGATGAACCATTTCATGTCGGGACTGAATCGCAGATGGTAGGGGTCCACAATCCCACGTACGGTACGCTGCACCTCGGCGGTACGGGGGTCCACAAACGTCAGCGTGTCACCGAGCGCGTTGGCCACGATGATCGACTTTTCATCGGGAGTCAGATACAGGTGGTGCGGCTCTTTACCTGTGGGTATGCGGGCCGTCTCCGTCCAGGTCACCGGGTCGATGACGCTGACGTTGGCCTCCAGCGAATTGAGTACAAAAAGCGGCGGAGCGCCCGCCGCCACACCGGCCAAGGAGTAACACCACCCACCAAGGGCCACAACGCAGATGCGTGCAATCGAGAGAATCTTCACAAAACCACTTTCAACACAGCCTTGGAGTGTAGCGCCGCGCCCAACACAGACCCGAGCGACAACACGTAACATCAGGGTGATCTTGCTCTCTTTGACTCAGGTCATCCCGGTATTGGCGCTGCCTGGGGTGCCAGGGCATCTCGCAGGGCGAGACCACAACTTGCCAGCAGAGCTCTCCCGGCCTCGGCAGTCAAGGGATCAACGACATGAGTCACAGTGCCCCGGCCGCACTCTCTGAGCCAGTCAAAAGAGGCCACTCCTCCGGACAACATGCTCAAGCATTGCTGTTCAACAGTGACAGATCGGAAGCATTGAGCCATCGCCATTGGCCGGGGGCCAAATCCGCAGGCAAATCCATGCTTCCAATGCGAGAGCGATGTAGCCCCTCCACCCTATTGCCAACCGCTGCAATCATCCGCTTGACCTGGTGGTACTTGCCCTCAGTCAGCGTCATATCCAAGCGATGGGAATCCACAATGGAGCAGTTTGCAGCACGCACCGGCTTGGGATCATCGTCCAGCACAACCCCCGCCAACAATTTCGACACCTGTGTCTCGTCCACGGGATGTTTGGTCGTCACTTGATAAACCTTCGGAACATGCTTCTTGGGCGAACTCAAGCGATGAATGAATTGCCCGTCATCGCTCAATAGCAACATACCCGTTGTGTCCTGATCAAGGCGCCCCACCGCCTGCACTCCTTGTACCGCACTCTTCGTAGGCCGCTGGCGCAACGGCGGAGGCAGAAGCGTGTAGATGCTGGGGTACGTAGAAGGCTTTTGAGAACACTCCGTGCCGGCGGGTTTGTGAAGCAGCACGTAGGCTTTGGCGTGGAACGGCCAATCCACACCCTGTACACGTAACAGCAGTCCTTCGGGCTCATAGCCTGCGGTAGCCTCCGTGCAGAGCATGTACTCGGCATTGGGCGAAGATGCCTCACGCACCGAGACCCACCCCTGCTGAATCAGGCCCGCGCAAACACGACGCGTACCAAAACCTTGGGAATACAGAATGTCTTGCAGTTGCATGGTCAATACCCGGGGGTCAGCGAGAAGGGATGATTTGTTGTTATCCCAAAGCAAAAAACCCCAGTCATATCTGACTGGGGTTTTCTGGGCTGTAAGAGCCTGACGATGACCTACTTTCACACGGGAACCCGCACTATCATCGGCGCAAAGTCGTTTCACTGTCCT